>CAZWOV010000344.1:0-3647 GCA_964635645.1 uncultured Planctomycetaceae bacterium
TCTCTCCCCAATCTTGCGCACATCAGTATTAAACTGCAGCTTATCCGCGACGAATTTAACTATACGGAAACAGGACTTCTTGACAAAACGCACGTTCATTTTTTCACATGGAAAACTTTCCCGGATTTTTTTTCCGCGCTTTCGCTGAAAATCGAAAAGGCGACTGGGACCGTAAAAAATATGAACGACGACGAATATCGGCGTTTTCGTCATTTACCGCTCGGTATGCGCCGAATCTTCTTCAACGATATCCACTCCTGGGTCTTTCAATACCTCATTCTCCTCTCGCCGGACGATAAACCGGAAGAGGAGTTACGGAAACATAATTTCGAACGACTCCAGTTCACCAACAAATCTCTGCCGTGGTTTATTTACGAATTTCACAGTCGGCGTCATTGCCTGTTTCAGGTCTATATTCCACGCCTCTACAAATACTGGCTCCGTTTTTTTGAAAGGAATTCGGCAAAATAATGAAAGTTTCCGTCGCGCTGTGCACATTCAACGGCGAACGTTTTCTTCAGGAACAGCTCGATTCAATCTCGGCTCAAACTCATCTGCCCGACGAAGTCGTCGTGGGAGACGACGGTTCAACCGACAAAACGATTAAAATCCTTGAAACATGGGCCAAATCAACGCCGTTCCCCGTGCGGATACTCATAAACGATAAAAATTTAGGACCGGCAAAAAACTTTGAAGCGGCAATTTTGCGTTGTTCCGGCGATATTATTTTTCTCTCCGACCAGGACGACGTCTGGGCGCCGGAAAAAATTGAAAAGATGATCGCCATTTTTGAAAAGGATCCTGAAGTCGTGCTGGTTTACTGTTACGCGGATACGATCGACTCCGACGGAAAACCAATCGGTATTTCACGCGCTGAAATAAGCCGGGCGGACATTTTTTCGTCCGCGTTCCCGCTATTATCGCCATACTGTCTGAAACACGATAATCCTCCTGGATGTTGTTCCGCTCTTCATGCCGAAACGGCAAAGAGAATCTTACCCATTTTCCAGCAAAACGGTCACGACGTCTTTTTCTTTGTTCACTTACCGTCTCTGGGAAAAACGGTCACTCTCAAAGAAAATCTGATTCATTATCGCTTTCACGAAAATAATGTCAGTTTCTGCGGAGATTGGCGCCGCAAATTTCTTGAACGTCAAAAATGTGAAAAAATGATTTACCGTCAACTGCCCGGTTTGTATATGCTCAAGGAAAAAGACGTTCAGGATCTTCTCGACTGGCTCCTGAAGCAGCCGGACTCGCCGTATCGAACCTGCTGCATTCGTTACGTTCAAGGAAATCAGATTCACTACGTCAATCGATTGCGTATCCAAAGAAACTTCGTCGTCTTTTTCCCGCTCTGGGTTCTGGAACTCGCGACGGGGCGTTATTTCCAGCGGATTCAGCCCGTTAAATCGATTCTTTACGATTTAATCGTCGGACTTTGGAACGCTTTAAATCCCGTCAAATCAGCTCGCGAAATAAAGAATTTAACAATGAAATTCCTCAGAAAAATCGGAAAGAAATATCCCGCCGTCTTTTAACGCAACAAGGCGTTTCCTGAACCGCAGGAAGCGCCTCGTTTTCATCGACTGAAATTCAGCAATCAAGCGAGCGCCAATCAGTCAAGCGAACGAATTTGAATATTTCGGAACCAGATGAACGATTTACCGTGTTTTCCCTGGAACCCGATGGAACCTTTTGTCGGAAGGTCGGCGAAGGGTTTCGGAAGCCACGGCGGAATTGCGGAACCGTCCGGGTTCACCTTGCCGCTGGTCCAGAGATTCATATCCATGTCCGTCACCTTCTCGCCGTTCAGCGTAACCTGAATATTTTTACCCTTGCACAGAACCTTCATCGAGTTCCACTCGCCCGGTTTTTTCACAAGCAGTTTACTGGGAGCAAGATGTCCGTAAATTGCGCCGCAGTTCTGAACGACGGGTTTCGCTCCCTCGGCAATCGCCGGCGTATCGTCGTTAATTTGAATTTCCACCGAGTTCGGAATCCAGTTGGGAACGTCGGTGCAGTAAACAATCACGCCTGAATTCGTGCCCGTATCCGTCTTAAATTCAAGCGACAGTTCAAAATTTTCATATTCTCCAATCGACCAGAGAGCCGAATCCTTCGTCGCGCCAATCACGCCGTCGGAATCAACGGACCAGACGCCGGACTCGTACTGCGCGTTGGAAAGATCGCCGTTGAACAACGGTTTCCAATCTCCCGCCTGAATCGCTGAACAAAACGCCAGAAACGCGGCGCATAAAACAAAACGTTTCATCTTTCAATCCCTTTAAAAAAATGATAGACGGAATAATCCCCTGAAAATGATCTGAACCCCATCCTCAAGCAGACTTTCCAAAGAAAAAGGAGTCCCGTCGTCGAAACTCCTTACTATTAATCTTATTTACGAACAAAAGATCTGGACGCTCCAACGTCCGCCATTCCCTCAATCTCCACAAGAAGATCCGGGCGGCAAACGTCCGCAATCGTAAAGGTCTTCGGCACGTCCGGAATCAAGCGTTCGCAAACCGCCCGAATCGTTTCGTAGTCTTCCGGACGTTTTACGTAAACCCGCGCGCACGCCAACTCGTTCAATTCACAGCCGAAGCCGGATTTTCCATGCGCCTTCAAATTTTCTTCATTAATGAGAACCGCAATATTCTCCAGCGTAAGCTCCGTCTGCTTTTCCGGATCGTTCTGAAAGCGCGTCTCCTGATCCGTAATACTTGCCGTTCCCGAAACAAAGATAATTCCCTGCTCCGGACCGGCCAGAAGCAACGCCCGGGCAAACTTTGGACTTTTAATACTGTATTCCCGACTATAATCAAAAGCTGAAACCTGCTGAGGATTCTCCAGCGGCGCTATCGCTCCGGCGGACGGATCGTCAAATTTAACCGCAAGAGCGCTCATGACCACCGTATCCCCCTGTCCGCCGATACCGGTGCTTGCCGGATAAACCGCCCTGGTCCACGGAGTCGAAGTCGCTCCGTCAAAAAAACGGATATCGCGGAAAAAATCCGTACGGGCGCGATTGAGCTCTTTGTACCGTTGCGTCTCTCCCTCCAATTCGCTGAACGTCGGATTTGTGATATTTCCAAGATAAAGCCACGTGCGGACGACGTTCTCAAAAGGAACGTCCTGTCTGCTGAAAATTCTGTCAAGATCCTGAAACATTTCTATAGACTGCGCGTACATCGTATGCGAATAATCGGCGGGTTCCTGCTGACAGGCGTAATACCACGTAATTCCGGAATGCCTGAGTATCGTAAGGTTTTCGCCTTTCCGGATTATCTGCGATCGAGAATTACTTTCTTCCGCAATTACCTCTACCGTCAGAAGCTGCCCCTCGCACGGCGGCTGCGGAACGTAAACGTTAACCGGAAGGTCGTCGCCGTAATACTCGCGCCACTTTTCCTGACAGAAACGGCGGTCTTCGTAATTCTTAAGAAAAACAGTCTGCTGAACAACGCGCGCTCCGGGAAGATTTTCAGCAATCAACCGCGCAATCTGCTCGTTTACGGAAATCAACTGCGTCTCAAGCGACTCGCCGACAAGTTCCTTCGGCGGAAGAATTGCCATTACCAAATGAGAAGCGTCAAACGTTCGGGAAAGGGTACATGTGAAAACTGTCGATTTTTCATTCATAGTAT
>CAZWOV010000345.1:0-3643 GCA_964635645.1 uncultured Planctomycetaceae bacterium
GGCGAACAGAACAGGTTGATGCTTGCCAAGCTGTTGCTTGCGGAACCGGACGTCATGCTGCTTGACGAACCGTCGAACCACCTGGATTTGGCCGCTACGGAATGGCTTGAGGATTTTTTGAGAGAATCGACCGCGGCGGTTCTGGTCATTTCTCACGACAGGTATTTTCTTGATCGTGTTACGAATCGCACGTTGGAGCTTTTCGCCGGTACGGTCGATTCTTATTCCGGAAATTTCTCCGCGTATCTGAAACAGAAGGAGGAGCGTCTTCTGGTTCAGAAAAGAACATATGAAAAGCAGCGGGAGGAAATTGCCCGGGCCAAGGAATTTATTCGCAGAAATCATTATGGAATGAAAGCGGGTCAGGCGGAAGATCGCCGTAAAAAACTGGAACGAATCGAACAGGTAGACCCTCCGCGCGAAATTACCGTTCCCCCCATGGGAATGAAGGCGAAAGAACGTTCCGGAGACCTTGTTCTGCGCGTAAAAGGTTTGAAAAAGGGGTTTGATCGCGTTCTTTTCCAGAAAGTTTCGTTTCAGATTGAGCGCGGACAGCGTTGGGGTGTGATTGGGCCGAACGGCTGTGGAAAAACGACGCTGCTTCGTTGTCTTCAGGGAATTATTGAACCCGACGAGGGAATGGTTCAGATTGGAACCGGGGTCAATATCGGTTACTTTGATCAGCAGCTCCGGTCGGTTGACGGGGAAAAAATGGTCGTGGATTCCATTCGTCCGCGCGGCAAGGAGATGGACGAGCCTGCGCGCCGTTCGCTTTTAGCCCGTTTTGGAATTACGGGCGATCAGGTCTTTCAAAAAGTGGACTCTCTGAGCGGAGGAGAACGTTGCCGCGTGGCGATGGCGCGATTGGCGAGCGAAGACGCTAATTTTCTAATTCTTGACGAACCGACGAACCATCTTGATTTATGGGCGCGCGAGGCCCTTGAAAAAAATATGGCGAATTTTGAGGGGACGGTCCTTTTTGTCAGCCACGACCGTTACTTCATTAATCAGGCCGCGACGCATTTGCTGATTGTCGAGCCGGACGGCGTTCGGGTTTTCCCCGGGAACTACGACGCCTGGATGCTGACGCAGAATGAAACGGCGGACCGGCAGACGGCGCGGGGAACGAGCAGAGACGATTTGTGGAAACACGGCCTGAAAAAACAAAACGTCGGCGACTCGCAAATGGAGAAAAAGAACGCGCAGAGTAAAAGCGGTCCGAGTTTCGATACGGCTCCGCAGACGACGCCGCGCCCGAAAAAACGGCGTTTTTCCTATCGAAAAGTCGCGGATATTGAAGATGAAATTTTTATTCGAGAAACTCGCGTCAAGGAACTTCAGAATGATTTGATGGATCCTGACGTTTTACGTAATGGAGAACGCGTGAAGGCGGTTCAGAAAGAGATCGCGGAAGAAGAGGAATTACTCCGGACGCTTTACGAGCATTGGGAAGAAGCTTCGGAATTGAATTGGTAATCAACGAACGGCCGCGGGCCTTGTTTGGTTGTGAAACGGAAAGAAAATGACGGAAAAAAAACCAGTTTTTACGGTTTTCCAGCTTACGAATGGAATTCAAAACCTGCTTGGAACGGTTTTTTCTGAAATTTGCGTTACCGGCGAGATCCTGGATTTGAAACGGTCCGGAGCGGGGCATTCGTATTTCCTGCTTAAGGATGAGAGGGCGCAGATCTCGGCCGTACTATGGAATCGGCAACGGCGGCAAAACGATTTTGAGCTTAAGGACGGCCTTGAGGTCGTCTGCGAGGGAAAACTTGAGGTTTATCCTCCACGCGGCAGTTACCAGTTGATCGTTACTTCCATCGAGCCGAAGGGGCAGGGAATACTGGAAAAACAATTTCTTGCTCTGAAAAGACGGCTGGAAGAGGAAGGTCTGTTTGACAGGGAACGCAAAAAGCCTATTCCGCGAAGCGTGACGGGGGTCGGCGTCGTCACGAGTCCTGCGGGAGCGGCGATTCGTGATTTTCTTCAGGTTCTGAGACGGCGGTGGCTCGGAGTCAACGTTTGCGTTTTTCCTTCGCCGGTTCAGGGAGACGGCGCGGCAGAAAAACTGGTTGAAGGTATTGAATTTTTTAATCGCTATGCCGATCGGCTTGGAATCGACTGTATCGCGCTTATTCGCGGCGGCGGAAGTATGGAGGATCTCTGGGAATTTAACAGCGAGGATCTTGTCCGGGCCGTTTGCGATTCGGATTTGCCGATTATTTCCGGAGTTGGACATGAGATTGACGTGACGCTTTGCGATTTGGCGGCGGACGTCAGAGCCTTAACTCCTTCGGAAGCCGCGGAAATTATTTCGCCGGATTGTCATGAGTTGAAACAGAGGCTTAAACGCGAGAGAGATCGGTTTTTTCGAGCGATAAACCAGCGGTTTGAAAGATGGGAAACGGATTTGGATTATGTGAAAAATAATTCAGTCTTTCGGTTTCCTTTTCGGACGACGGACGAGTGGATACAGAAACTGGATTATTTTGAAGAACGTTTGAATTTTTGCACAGAGAATCAGCTAGAGCTTCAGGAAACGAAGATGGGGATAGAATCGGCGCGTTTGGAAGCGCTTAGTCCAGTGAAGGTCCTTTCACGGGGCTATTCCGTGACGCAGAAGATAATTGGAGGCAACGTGGGAGACGCGGTATATTCAGTTGAGGAACTCGTTCCAGGGGCGAGAATTTCGACCCGATTTGCTTTCGGTCGTTGCGAAAGCGTCGTGGAGAAGGTGGAAAGCTGCTTGGGTTTCGAGAACAGTGAAGCGAAATCGTTTTTTAGTCAATTCAGAATGTAGAACTTGAGGAAGTTGGATGTTGAATTTTAGCGTGGAAGTTCGCGCAGAAGAGATTGCTTCGTATCTGGCGTCGCATTTTCTGCCGGAATACTTTAGGAATATGAGTTTGCGGCAAATTGTTTTGGATCCCGACTCCCTTAATTGGAATGGTTCGCAACCTTTGCGCGTCACTTATTCCGTGCCGGGACGAATTGAAGATTTCGAGCTTTTTCCGCAGGAACACGCTTTTCAAATCATACGCAGTATTTATCCTTGTTTTCAGTCTGAAAAAGTGCAGTTTATTCCCAATTCTTCCATGTGGCTGTGGGACAATGAGAAAATAACGATTTTTTTTATGCTGAAAGAACAGGAAACGGAGCCTTCCGGGGAAGTTTTTCTTTCGGACGAGGCTTACCTTTCTTTCTCAAGGAGGGAAGCGTTTCTCTCCTTTGAGGTTATTCAGGAGTATTTGGAGGCTCAGCTTGGGGGGCTGGGGGTGGATTTAAAAGACGACGATTCTCCTATTTACTGGGACGATTCCTGCGGCGGCATGGTTTATCGAAATGGAAACGCCAAAGTTCAATGGATTCTGTCGGCAGAAAATTCTTTGAAGGACGTTTTTCATTTCGTTGGATTGGATACCGCTTTTATCCAGATGAAGGAATATGTCAAGCCCCGAATCGAGATTGGTACGATTTCTTCTTCCGTCTTTTCAGAAAAAGGCTTGACGATTCCGCTTCGTGTTTGGGATACGTGTGATGATATTAATGGGATTACTTGAAAATGTTGTGGACGAACCTCAGACGGCGCTGGCCGTTTTGGCGGCGGCTGGAGTTTTTCTGATCGCCGGTTTTTTTATTTCCA
>CAZWOV010000346.1:0-3628 GCA_964635645.1 uncultured Planctomycetaceae bacterium
TCGTTTTTTCAAATATTCAGCGATTTGAGAATATGCCGTAGGAAAGTTATTTTCCGTCCCTGTTTAAGCAAAAGACCCGCCAAAGCGGGTCTTCGGGTCTTCACGAAAGTATTTCTATTGAAAGGTCAATCCCATGAATTGATTTTCATATTCTGAAACCAGCAATCCGTCGTGGCGTCATGCGCTTGCAGCATGATGGTCCCCGGTTCAATTCTCAGACCGCGGCGGGGATTTGAATTCGGTTTCCGCGAATCGGTCCAATCCGTTTGCTGAAGTCCGTTGACCCACGTGCTAATATGATCGCCGCGCGCAATAATCGTAACGTGAAAGACCTGCGGGTCCTCAACAACGACGCAACGGGCGACCGTACGTCTGAAAATAGCGCCCGACCCGGAGTCGGCAGGTTTAGCGGGATCGCCGTCGATAACAGAATTATTGAGCTGACATTCATATCCGTTTAATTTTTCACCGGGAATACATCGAAAAAATATCCCTGAATTCACATCCGGCTTAAGCGAAACGTCGCATTGCAGAACAAAATCGCCGTAGGAATCCGCCGTTTCAAGCATTCCCAGCCCGTTTTTAACCTCAATTCTTTTCAATTGTGAATTTACGGAAAATTTCCCAGCCATCTCGGGATAAGTATTCCAACCGGAAAAGTCTCTTCCATTGAAAATTTCCTTCATTCCTTCCGGTTTAAAGAAAATATTTCTAAAAGCCCATCTTTCTCTATCCGGAACGGAGAGTTCAAACGCGCCGTCAATAATATCGGCCGTTTTATCTTCCCATGGTTCGCATGGAGCGCGACGGACCTGATACTGAACTTTTCCAGATTTGAATTGCGTGGAAGTAGCAATTACCGCCGGCCCATCGCCAAACAATACGTTTTCGTCGATGTTCCACGCGTCCATATTATCGCTTTTCCAGCCAAACGCAGTTTGACCGTCAAAAAGAGCAATCCATCCGTCGTTCATCATTTCTGAGGAAGGAAGGATCCACGAAAAAAGAGCGCACAAAAGCAAAACGTTCATTGAAATCCTTTACTGAAACAGGAAGGTAAATTGCGGAACTCCCCGAAATTGCCGGGGAACAAAACTTTTTATATTCTAATCGAGAGTCGGGAAATGGTCAAGAGGTCCGAAAAGAAAATATCGCAAAAGAACAAAAAAATGGAACGGCTCTAACCAAACCGTTCCGTAAATTTACGACGCTAATTTCGCTTCATTCTCCAGACATTCTCAAACCAGGAATCGGGTTTCGGTATCATTCGACGCGGAACCCATCGATGATAAACGACTCCGGAGTCAGGTTCAAACCACGTTTCATGAACAAAATTTCGAAAGTTCTCATTTTCCGGTAAAACGGCGTTTTTTTTACCATCGAGGAGAATCGACTCTTTTTCATTTTCCGTTTCATTCGTCAAGACGATCGCCGACCCGCGGCTTCCAACTCCGCTTTGAATCTGAAACCGGATTGCGTCCAGGTAAATTTCCTCCGTTCGCAAAAGGTAAGCGTTCCGATGGCTCTGCATTCCGTCGATTTGAAGTTCGGCGCACTGCGCTTTTGTTTCAATAAGAGCATTTTCAATTGTCTCCATCCGACGCAGAAATCCCCCGGCAAAGGTCATTCTCTCCTGGAGACTGCAACGTTCTGAAAGCCAATCCGTCTTTTCCTTCGTCACAGAAATAACGTCGGGCTCTTCATTTTTTTCAGACGCGTACGGCAAAACGGCCGTTTTTTCTTCAGCGATTTTTCGAGCCGCGCGAATTGCCGCGACCTGCCCGGAATTCAGGGCGGAACCTCCAGGCCGATAAACGCCGTGAGATCCGTTAACCTCTCCAATTGGAAAGAATCCGCGAATATTGACAGACTCCCAATTTGCGTCCGCGGCCAGTCCTCCGTTATTATGCTGAGCGCACACCGCCACTTCCAGCATTTCCGACCGAATGTCGATACGATGTTCCGCATACATTTGAATTGCCGCGGGATTCATTTTTTCAAGTCTTTCCAGAGGCGTTTTCAGATTGGACGCCGCGCTTTTTTCGAGATAACTCCACGCTTCCGGGCCGATATTTTCACGCGAATACCCAATTGGGTTTTTCATAAAATCCAGCCAGACGCGCCGTCCTCTGAGGACCGTCTCGACATAAACCCAAACGTCGATCATGGAAGACCCCCAATTTCGGACAATACCCTTTTCCAAACAGGTTTTTCTGGAATCGAAAGGCCATTGATACCCTTTGAGAAAGACAAGCGGTAAAAGTTCGCCGGGGTATTCCGCGTACTCCTCAAGAAATTCTCTCTGCCCGGCTCCATTCCGGTCCGTACTCACCAGCCGCGGAATTACCTGCATGAAAGTTCCGGAAACATTCCAGCGAAATCCAATCGAAGCAAGGCCGAATTGAGACTCCGGTAAATTTTGCGCTAAAACTCCCGCCTCCAACGCAACCCCAATCGCGCCGGAATGAACTTCGGGATAAACGCTCGTCCGATAAATTCCCCCGGGACCGCCAACGGCAAAAACCACATTCTCCGCCCGGATCTCTATCGTCTGCCATTCCACCGACGTTTCGTCAGAAAAACCGCGCTGAAAACTTTCAGCTCTCCGAAAAAAACGTGCGCCGCAGATTCGACCCGTCGGCGGAACAGGCGAAAGACTTTCCGTTTTCGGAGAATCGTAATCGATCAGAAGTTTTTGAACAAAAAGCCCTTCCTGAATTGGAACTTGAAGTTCCTGAAGCTTACGAATCATTGCGCGACACATTTCGCGCGAAGTGTAGGGACCAATAGAAGTGGCTCTCTGCCGCGGATCGTGATCCGTTTTGTATCCGACAAACTGTCCAAATTCATCCGTGGGAAAAGGAAGCCCCAATTCAACCAGATTCATGAAAGCGCGAACCGAATTTGCGGCTTCAACGAGCGCGATATCGCCATGCATACTTCCGCCGTCAAAAAGAGTTTCCGCCATGGAACGTACCGAATCGCCGTCCGCACCGCAAAGCGACAGCTTGTAGTAAGTCTGTTTATCGCTTCCGGTATTAATCGAAGTCCCGCCGTCAAGGGATTCCGTCGCGATTAAAATATCAGAAACGCCGTTCCGGTAAAGCTGGAGAGCCGCGGCCAAACCGGCGGCTCCGGATCCAATAATCAAAGTATGAACATGTTTTTTCATAAATTAATTTCGTTTTTACCCAATAAAACCAGAAGATTGGAGAATATGCGAGCCTCACCGCCGTCAAACTCCGATCCTGATACAGAGTTCAAACGCCAACGCCCCCCCAAAACGCCAACGTTCCCTCCCTTTTTCTTCTTTAATCCCTCCGTCAAATTTCTTTCAGAGCGAATTTAAGAATATTTCTAAAAAATTCAGCGTAGTCGCCGCCAATATCCACGAAATCCCCGCCGGGAACGTCCTGAATAACCCGCGGAGTTCCCCAGTCCACAAATCCGCCGACCCAATGAGGAGCAACGTCGGTTCCGAGAGCAATCGTTCTTCCTTCGCCGTAGGTTCCCGTGACAAGAAGAGGAGTTTTGCCCTTCACATCAAACTGAAATTCATGATTTTCCTGTGTTACGCCGAAATGAACGGCTTCAAGAATAACTTCCGCGTTTTTCTTTGGTTTGAATT
>CAZWOV010000347.1:0-3609 GCA_964635645.1 uncultured Planctomycetaceae bacterium
GAAGTCTGACGCTTGATTTACTCCAGAAACTGACTCCCGCGGCGTTGGCGGTCGAAATGATTCACGCTTATTCGCTTATTCACGACGATCTTCCCGCCATGGACGACGATGATTTCCGGCGCGGGCGTCCGACAAATCACCGGCAGTTTGACGAAGCCACGGCAATTCTTGCGGGCGACGCTCTCCAGACTCTGGCGTTCGAAACCCTGGGGCAGACGGGAGATGATTCGCCGGAAAAAGCCGTTTCATGTTTTCGGATTCTTGCCCGCGCCGCCGGCGCTCCCGGAATGGTCGGCGGACAAATGGACGACATGTTCTTTACCTGCGACGCCAAAAGACCCGTTCTGCCCATGACGCTTTACGGATGTTTTCCGGAGATTTCCAACGATTTCTGCCAGCGGGAACTGCTTAAATTTGGAAATTCGTCATGGTCGCCGGATCTTCGTGCGCTTGAGTCCATGCAGGATCGAAAAACGGGCGCTTTGATTACCGCCGCCGTTATGTTGGGGGGAACGCTTGCCGGAGCTTCTCAGGAACAGCTTTTCCGGCTTGGTTTTTACGGTCAGTATCTCGGGTTAATGTTTCAGATTACCGACGATTTGCTCGACGCTACCAGCAGCGCGGACGTTATGGGAAAAAGCGTGGGAAAAGACGATTCCAAAGGAAAAGTTACGTGGGTGAATCATCTTGGAATCGACAATTCCCGAAAGTATGTGGAGCGTTTGAATCAACTGGCGCGTGAAGAAGCGGCTAAACCTCATTTTGCGGAACCCGCCGCGCTGTTTGGGCTTCTCGATTACGTCGCGGAAAGGACGCGTTAGGTTGGCTTAAAAAACGTCTGAATTTCTGCCTGCCGACGGACGGTAAGAGGGGGAAAACTCGGATTTCAGGAATGAAGGCGCCGGTCTCTGCCGAGGCCGGCGCACCGGATCTTGAAATTGGAGTTTTCCCCTTTTTCTGTTGATTTATCTTAACTTCAGCATTGACGGCGCCGCCTGAAGCTTTTCTTCATCTGGGTATCCGATGGACTGCGCGTAAAGGACAATCTGTCTTTCGCCGAGCTTAAACAGTTTCGAGAGCGCGACGCGATCAATACTCCCGCGAAATGCGGACGCCAGGCCGGACGCCGCCGCGAAAAGATAAACATTTTGTCCGATGAAACCGCAATCGACCCGCGCGTAAGGCTCCTGCGATTCCGGCGGACAGTTGCTTCGATTCAGGTCTGCGACGTAAACAAAAGTAACGGGAACTTCTTTTGCGTAACTCTGAGTTCCCGCAAGATCCTGGAAATTGCCTTCGGCGCGGCGCTGAAGAGCGTTTTCTGCCGGTTGGTAACGGTAAACTCCATTGGGAAGAATGACGAAAATGGATATTTCCTGAGAATTCAGAGCGGAAGGAGCCGTTCGGCGTCCATCCGGGCGATTGATTCCGTCGGCCGCCCAGAGGAGGTTGGAAAGCGTTTGAAGATCGGGGATTTCCTTCTTGAAAACGCGCGTCGTTTTTCGTTTGGCCAATACCTCAAAAAACGGCGTTCCTCCTTGGGTCTGCGGAGAAAGCAACTGGATTTTTTCTCCTTCCCGGATAGGAATCGGCGTTTGGCCCGTCTTTTCATTCGGAAGCGAAACGGCGGTCTTTGAAACGCTGATTCCGCATGCGAGAACGGAACCGGCGGTAACAAAACGTCGGCGATTTATGGATTTTTTCATGGTTCCTCCTTGAATAGGGGATCAAAATAAAAAATAAGACGGCCTTTCTTACTCGTCAATACGGATTTTTTCAGAAACGGCGAAATTCTCCGCCGTTGGTTGCTGATGGAACGCTGTCAGGAGTTCTGCCGCAAGTCCGATGAGCAGACTCGTTCCGCCAAGGAGCATTCCAACCAGGGAGAGGCAAAAAACGCCGATTCCAAAATAAAAGAGAAGCTGCGCGGTAAGCGTCGGCGCCGTTTGGGAGAAAAAATTCCACCAGCATTTATGCGCCGTAATGCCAACTCCGGAAACGAGGAAGAGGCAGAAACTGAAAAATGCGAGGAAGGAGCCGTAAACTCCGAGAAGATGTTGGGGGCGTTGGCCGTAAACGGAGACGAACCAGACGGAAAAAAGATCCATGAATCCTTTCATAAATCGGCTGAAACCGTATTTGGAATGGCCAAACTCACGCTTGCGATGCTGAACGACGATTTCGCTTACGCGCCAGCCGCGGGAACCGGCCAGAACCGGTAGAAAACGGTGACGTTCGCCGAAGATTGGAAGTTCGCGCACTACGGACGACCGATAGCATTTCATTCCGCAATTGTGGTCGTGAAGATGCACGCTGGTCAATTGGCTTACCATTTTATTAAAAATCCGAGAAGGAAAGACTTTGTGCCAGGGATCGTGACGGATTTTTTTCCACCCGCTGACCAGATCGAATCCTTCGTCCAGTTTCGCAAGGAAATTGGGGATTTCCGCCGGGTCGTCCTGAAGGTCGGCGTCCATCGTCATGATGAAATCGCCCGACGCCTGTTGAAAACCGGCTTCCAGACCCGCGGCTTTTCCGAAATTTCGACGAAAACGAATCGCTTTTACTTCCGGATAAATTTTCGACATGTTGGAAATGACTTCCCACGAATTATCCCGCGATCCGTCGTCGACAAAAATAATTTCCTTTTCGTAGTGATTTTCCGCGCAGACTTGCTGGATTTGTTCCATTAAAATCGGCAGACTTTCTTCTTCATTGAAAACAGGAATAACGATGGAAAGAAACATGAATAATCTCCTTAAATCAGGGCGTTAAGTTCGGTTTTTTAAATTCTAATCCCAAGCCGCGCTATTTCAGGTATTGTTTTCCGTTTTCGGGCTATCGTCCATTTCTTCTCCGGCGCGTTCTTCCGGCAAAATCATTTTTCGATTGGGAATTCCGAAGTAAACCAAACCGGCGCAAAACAATTCCGCCGCAATCCACAGAATGCGCAGAACGCAGGCGGAAACCAGAGCCGCGGCGTCTGGAACGTTCGTAAAATTTTTAAGCAGCGGCGCCGTCAACATGACGATAATTGCTTCGCGGATACCCATGCCGCCGGGGGCGATTACGATAACGAATCCGATCGTCATGGAGGCGGTAATTGCCAGAAGCGCAATCGGATAGGTATTGACGAAGGGGAGACCCAGGCCGATCCCCAGCAGAATGCACCAGAGACTTAGACCGAGAAGGAACCAGTACGCCGTCATGAGCGGAATACCGCAAAGGAATGTTTTCCAGGAAAGCCGGTCCACTTTGTTTACTTCATTGCTGAATTTTTTCATACCGACCAGCTTTACCGCAAATTTGAAGACGGGAGGTAAAATAGGACAGCCAGTCATTGCGAAAATCAAAAGACTGCCCCAGAGAAATCGGGGATCTTCCATTTGCGCGGACCAAAAAATGAAAAGGGTCGCCATGACCAGCGCGCCGACCGCCATCTGCATTAAACCTTCAAGAAAAATACTCAGAACGCAGACGGCAACATCCACGTTCGGACCTTTCAGAAGACCGGAACGGATGAGAACGACAAAAACTTTCCCCGGAATGTATTTGCCAAGATGACCGACTAAATGCGCACGTACCGTACTTTGCCAGGTCGGTTTCTGA
>CAZWOV010000348.1:0-3580 GCA_964635645.1 uncultured Planctomycetaceae bacterium
TTTCGCATTCCTCTTCGGAACAGGACGCGCGCCGTTCCCCAAGTTCAAACATCTGCTTACCTTTACCGGCTCCTCCCTGGCTCTGCAGCTCGTTGGCAACGTCTATCAGCAACAGAGTTTTGAAATCATCGGCATGGGTCTGACCACGGCCTCCTGCTGGACGGGAAACCTTCTGCTCACGCCGATCCTCGGCTGGCTCGTTCTCCGGGAAAAACTTACGTTTCCGCTGTTTTTTTCTCTTCTGCTGGCATTCGTCGCTCTGCTCTTCCTGTCGTCCGGCGCGGAAGTTCAAACATCCGCCGCGGAAACGCTTTCCCCCGTTGAAACCCAAAACATCGCGGACGACGTCGGCGCGTCAGAAAACGCTTCTCCCACTGAAAACGCTTCTCCCAGTCAAAACGCCTGTGCGCAAACCGTTTCCGCTCCGACGGGCCGACTCTCGGCGGTCAAATTCGTGCTTCTTTCAAGCGTCGCGGGATTTCTTATGGCCGCGTCAAACTGCGTCGTTCGGCTGTTGAATCAGGCCGGAAATTCCCCCTTCTTTGCCGTCATGTTCCTGCCGGGAATCGGAGGCGTCTTCCTGCTTGGAGGCGACTTCCTCGCAAACGGCGGCGCGTCATGGATGAATTTCACCGCCGGAGATTATTTTTATTCTATTCTGGCCGGCCTGACGAACATGCTGGCTTTCATCGTACTAACTTTCAGTCTGCGTTTTCTTTCCGCCGTCCGCGTTTGCATTATCATGATTTCCCAACTCGCCCTGGCGCCGTTGGCCGGACGTCTGATTTTCTACGAACCGCTTAACGGAAAAATCATCCTCGGAATCCTGCTGGTTATCGGCGGCATTCTCGTCTCCGCAATCAGTCCGCAGAAAGAGTTAAGACCGGAATGAATCGGCCGATTGCAGAATCAAACGCCCGTTTAACGCCGCAAATCAAGAATCCGCAAACGCCGCGTCCCCAAACGAAATTTACCGGCTGCCGCTTTCATTCATTTTCCGGAAAAATCTTCAAAATTCCATGGGAAACCGTTGACTTTTTTAAAAAGGTTTGATAAAATAAAATCGGAAACGGGGATTATGTTAAATATCCTGCCGTAAAAATACCAACCATTCAGAGAAAGGAAAATATTCATGTCAAACATTACCCGCCGTAATTTCATGAAAGCCGGAGCCATGGCAACCGCCGCCGGTCTGGTAGTTCCCCGCGTTCATGCAGCTGGAACCGACGTCATTAAAATTGCGTTGATCGGTTGCGGAGGCCGCGGACGCGGAGCCTGTTTCCAGGCGCTTTCAACGGAAGAAGGCCCCGTAAAACTGGTTGCTATCGCAGACGCTTTCCAGGATCAGGCGGAAGGTTTCGCAAAACTGGTTCAGGAAGCTATGCCGGACAAATGCGCGTTTACCAAAGACACGATTTTCTGGGGTATGGATTCGTATCAGAAAGCGATCGACGCTCTGGACCCGGGCGATCTGGTCGTTTTGACCGCGCCGGGCGCTTTCCGTCCAATGCACTTCGAATACGCAGTTAAAAAAGGCGTTCACGTCTTCCTCGAAAAACCGTTCGGAGTCGACACGCCGACGCTGAAACGCAGTCTCGCCGCCTGGGAAGAAGCGAAAAAGAAGAACCTCAAGGTCATCACCGGTCTGAACAACCGTAAATTCTTCCGAACGGAAGAAACGGTGAAAAAAATCCAGGACGGAGCTATCGGCGACATTCTTTCCTGCTGGGTCTACCGTTTCCAGACCGATACCTGCCGATTCAATCCGCGCGACGAATGGACTCCGCTTCAGACGCAATTGCGCAACTACAATTCGTTCACGTGGATTTCCGGCACTCCGTGCGTCGACTGGATGGTCCACAACCTGGATATCTGCTGCTGGGCCAAAGGCGAACATCCGACCTGGGTTCAGGGAACTGGAGGCCGTCAGTCCAGAACCGAAAAAGACGAACTTCTCGACCACATTTCCTGCGAATACGTTTTCAAAGACGGAGTCCGCATGATGATGCAAACCCGTTTCATGCCGAACACATGGACCGCCTTCCGCGCCGTTATTCAGGGTTCAAAAGGCTCTGCGATCCTTGGCGAAGGAATGCGCGAACCGCGTATTTTCAAAGGATATCACACCGATAACGAAGACGTCGTCTGGCGCGCGGAATCGCCCACGAACGATTCGTATCAGGAAGAACATAATCGTCTGGCCAAAATGATTCGTCAGGACCTGCCGAGCGAAGACGTTGAATTCTGCCTGAAATCCTGCTTCACGGGCATTATGGGACGTATGGCGATGGAATCCGGTCAGGCTGTCGATTGGGATACGGCGTGGAATTCGACCTATGAACTCTGCCCGAACCTTGACGACCTCGCGTTTGACGGTCCAAGCTACATTATGCCCGACGAAAACGGCTGCTATCAAACGTGCAAACCGGGTATCACCAAACGTTTCTAAATTTTGAAAATAAAAAAACTGAACCGCCGAATTAATAAACGGATAAAAAATCGGTCGGAACAGTTTAACGCTCGAAACGGACGTTTCTTCACGGAAACGTCCGTTTTTTTTGGAATACTTCAACAAAATTTCAAATCGGTTTCAGCGTTATTCTGGGCCGAAAAAAGAAAAACTCTCTTTCCGGCCTTTTTTAGGAAAACTTTCTTTTTAACGCATGACTTTTGGCCAAATCATATTTGGATTCAGTTTCAACGCTTCGTCAAAATACTTTCCGGCGGTCTCCGTATCGCCGTTCGCCCACGCGCAAAGTCCCTGAAGGTAGAAAAGATTCGCGCCTCGGTCCTTGGCGGCGCCGTCTTCGCCAAATTTTGAAAATTCATCCGATAAACCGATCTGTTTCATACGCGACTCGATTGCAGAAGAAAATTTCTTCGTTATTTCCTCCGCTTCGACCGCGCGTCCAAGTTTTTTCAGGGAGGCAATCTGAAAACAGGTAAGCTCGCTGACAATATCCCTCGCCGCGTTCTCTTTCGCCGCAGATCGCTCAAACGCAATTTTCGCGCCGTTCTGATCGCCGCCCGCCTCTTTCACCGCACCAAGAAAGAACTGAATCTTCGCATTCTGTCCGCCGTCCGCCCCCCTGGCAACCTCCAGATTTTCCGGATACGTTCCGGCGGCGACGATATCCTCCTCCGCTCCTTCAAACTCACTGGCCTCGCGGCGCTGAATTCCCCGCAAAAGATGCGCGTCCACAAACGTACTGTGAACCGCGCGGCCGCCTTCCCAGACGTGGAAATGCCGCGAATCCAGAATATCTATCGCCCGCTCGTACCGTCCCGTTTGGGTGAGAAGTTCAATAAAACGAACCGTCGAATCGTCGTGTTTCAATATCGTGTCAAGATTTGCTTCCATCAGTTCCAGACGTTTGTCTGCCGGAATCAGCTTTTGAGCTTCAAGGATATCCAACTCGGTAAATGGACGCGGATCGGAAACGTCGTATTTCAGGCAGCGTTCGCGATACGCTGAAATCGCGCGGTCAATCTCGCCGCGTTGCGCATACGCAAAACCGAGATTTCGCCAGACTCGACCAAATTCCGGAACCAGTTTCGCCGACTGTTCCCACGACCGCGT
>CAZWOV010000349.1:0-3570 GCA_964635645.1 uncultured Planctomycetaceae bacterium
GAATTCAGGACAACGGCTGCTGTGAAGAATCGTTCCGCCATTCTTCACGATACCGGAAACCGTTCGCATAAACAAACGGTTGGCCCCCGCGCTCCCGATGTAAAAATCCTGATTCAAAATTCCCTGGTAACCGTCCATGAAACCAACAATTTCATGACCTTCAGAAACTGCCGTACGCACAATCGCGCGTAAACAGGCGTTCATTCCCGGGGCGTCGCCCCCGCTGCATAAAACTCCGATTTGCATAAAAATTTTCCCTGAAACGAATTGAGGTCTTGATTTTTATTAAAAACAAGGTATTATTAAGAGAATAACTCAAAATAAAAAAAAAAGCAAGGCGAATACTTTAAAAACATCCAAAGACCCATTTTAGTTAACGGCTTTTCAAAAAACCGAGTAAAATTTCACCTTTTCACCAATTTATCCTGCGCGTA
The DNA here is from genome assembly GCA_964635645.1 of uncultured Planctomycetaceae bacterium. Lineage (GTDB taxonomy): Bacteria > Planctomycetota > Planctomycetia > Pirellulales > Thermoguttaceae > RGIG3701. The sequence goes on from CAZWOV010000349.1 coordinate 435, forward strand.
ACTTTTTTTATTCGTAATAATACGGTTACGTTCAATCCCATACCGAGCGGAAAGGAAAATGATCATGTTCGGATTTATCAGAAAAAAAACCGAAAATACCACTGAATCAGGAAATTCTGCATCCATGAAAACTTCCGAATTGCCCCAAGGCGAAAAAATGACGAATCAAACTGAGATTTCTTCCTCTTTTATTCCATCAATGTCCCCAAAAGAAAAAAAAATCGCAGCTGCGGAATTAAAAAAATACCAAAAAGAGGCTGAATCTCTCTTAAAAAAACGCAAAAACCTGAATCCTCCTCTCCCTTTTTTCCTCAATAACTTTATTGGAAAAATTTTTCAGCGTTTCCGTATGAAACGTCTCCTTAAAAAAGCGGACGCCGCTTTTCAGAAAAACAATATCTCCAGAGCCAAAACGCTCCTGAAAAAGGCGCTTTCATTAGCTCCAACCAACCCAACCGTCTGGTTTGCGTTGGCAAATACCGCCTTTAATGAGGATCAATTCAACCAGGTTATCCGCGAAACCACCGGGATTTTTATTTTAGAAGATGAAAATATCCCGCAGTCTCTTCTCATGGACGCGCGATATTTGAGAGCCGTCGCGCTTTTGGATCAGAACAAATATTACGCCGCGCTCGAAGACCTCCTTTTCCTTCTCTCCGTCTTCCCGCAAAGAAAAGAAGTTCTTCATACGGCCGCCTCTCTGTATTTATGTCTGGAACAATCGGACAAAGCGATCGTTCTCCTGAGAGCCGCGATCGCCCAGGAACCGAATAATTATGAAATTCTGTCGGATCTTGGACATGCGCTTTTTCTCGAAGGCGATACAGAAGAATCGTGCAGAATATATTTGAAAGCTTTGCAAATTATTCAGAATCTCGCAGAATCGCACTATCCCGAATTCCGCGGAAACGACGCGGTTTTAAAATATCTCGACAACCTCGTCGGCCAGGAAAAAGATCATTTCCGCCAATGCTGCCTTAATCTGTTTTGCAAAACCGCGTTTCTTCTGCTTGACGCGAATCCGGAACAGGCCGAAGACTTTTGCCGTAAAATTCTCGCCGTCGATCCGCAGAACCGTACTGGATTTATTCTGGCCGGAATGTTGGAGCATAAGATGGAACATTGGGAAAAAGCGCTCGAATTCTATCAAAAAGCCAAAATTACCCCCGATCTCTCAAACGCCGCCTGGAATACCGGCGATATTCTTTTTCGTCTTGGAAGATTTGACGAAGCGATTCCCTTCTTTAGAAAATTCCTTGAAAAAAACTGCCGTACTGCCGAAGCTACTTCTGCAATCCTCCGCTGTTTCAGAAAACAAAACAACATGGACGAAATGGAGCGTTTCTGTACCGAAAGGATCCGACAAGGCAAGCAATCGCCTGGAATCTACTACGTTCGAGGTCAAATTCACATTCTGAACGGAAATATCCAAAGAGCCTTTCAGGACATGAAAAAAGCAAGCGACCTTGCGCCGGATGATTTTGATATTTTGCAGGCCCTTGTGAATATTCAGTTTAATCTTAATGATTTTGAGGGAACTCTTCAAATCTGCAATCGTCTTCTTCAGAAAAAACCCGATACGAAAGACATTCGTATTTTAAGTTTTGTCGCAATGAAGGAACTGGGAAAATTTCAGGAAGCAATCAATGGAATCGACGAATTTCTTGACAAATTTCCAGACGATTTCGCGACGATTTTTCTTAAAGCTCAAATCCTCAGCGAAACGGAAAATTACGGAGCAGCCAAAAAGTTTTTTCAAACGGCTCTTGAAATCCAACCGAACAATCCGCTCGCCCTCCTCGGCAAAATTAATGCCAACCTTGAACTGGAAAATCTGAACGAAGCCGTCGAAGATTTATCCATTCTGATCCGAATGGAACCTGAAAATTTCAAGTTTGTCCTTCAACACGCAATTTGCCTTGCAAAACTCGAACGTTTTGACGAAGCCGTCGCGGACGTCGAAACCATCATAAAGAAAAATCCGGACTTGGCAATCGCCTGGCGCATTCGCGGCGATATCCGAAAAGTAATGCGTCTGCCCGAAGCCGCGATTCTCGATTACCAACGCGCGATAGAACTTGACCCGAAAAATATCGAAGCGCTCACGGAAATGGCTGAAATCAAATTCTCGCTGGGACTCTTCATGCCCGCTGTTGAAGACCTGGATAAAATACTCGAAATTGCTCCCCTGCACGAACAGACTATCGTCAACAAAATCCAAATACTGGTAAATCTCAATAAATTTGACGAGGCGCTGAAATTCACGGCGAAAATACTGAAAAAATACAAATCCAACTTCAAAGTCCATTTCCTTCGCGTGGGCCTTCTCTTTCATCTCCAGAAAATGGAAGAAGCTCTGAACGAAGTGGATTGGGTCATAAAAAACAAGCCGGATTTCACAAAATCTCATCTCCTGAAAGCAACGATTCTCAATTCCATGTTCCGATACGAGGAAGCGCTCTGCGAACTGGACGTCGTTTTATCGAAAGAACCTGATTTCATCGCGGCTTTACACGAAAAAGTCATCGCGTGTATTCATCTTAACAAAGAAAAAACCGCAATGATCACAATAAACAGAATCCTGGAATTGGACCCGGACAACGCGGAAATCCTAAATATGCGCGGATGCCTGTTTATCAACAAAAACAATAACAGAAAAGCTCTTCAGGATTTCACACGATCGGTGAAAATTCAGCCGGATTTTGCTCCGGGATTTAATAATCTCGGCCGTCTGCTGATGGTCATGGGAAAACCGGAAAAAGCAGCCAAAGCCATCGACGCCGCTATCAATCTCGCTCCCGACTGGTCGAGACCCTATTTGAACAGAGCCATGCTCCATCTGCAAAAGAACGAACTCGACAAATGCGAAAAAGACCTTCAGATCGCCCTGCAAAACGCTCGAAATTCCGGCGAAGAAGACGTCATTGTGGAAATTGCAAATATATCTTCAAGTATCAAAACATTTAAAACGCTCATAGAAAATGAAAACGACGGCGAGAATGAACTTTTCAGAATGAACGACGAATACGATGAAGAAAACTTTTCATCCGACAACGACATTTTCGGAGACGAAATAGACAAAACAAACGATGAAGAGGACCAGTGGAACAACGTCCTTTCCGACGATAACGATAAT
>CAZWOV010000350.1:0-3554 GCA_964635645.1 uncultured Planctomycetaceae bacterium
GTCCTTGAAACAAAAGCGTTCCCTGAACTTCAGGAAAAAGATCCTGCCGATCCCCAATCGGGACCTTCCCCCGTTTCAAAGTCGCGATACTTTTTTCATACCTAAACGCGCAAGACGGCAAAACGACTTCCGCCGTCTAATGAACGGACAGTTTGGCGTCAGGACCGGGCCCCCCGTCGTCAGGTACGTTTACGCCGCGCGGCAAACGGTCGATTACCCGCAAGCGGACAAAGTCGAGCGGCTGACGAGCGCATGTTGCGACGACGGAACAAGACGGCTATTTTCAAAATCAAACGTATCGGCGTTCCCAAAACCAGGAAGAAAAGATTTGGCTTGAATAGCGGAATTTCAAGAAACTGCGGACGGGGCTTGCGTCGGATAAACGTACTCACAGAATGGAGACAGATTAACTATGCCATTGAAAATCGTCAGAAACGACCTCGTAAAAATGAAAGTAGACGCAATCGTCAACGCCGCCAATTCTTCGCTGCTTGGCGGAGGCGGCGTCGACGGCTGTATCCACCGCGCGGCGGGACCGGAACTGCTGGCCGAATGCAAAACGCTCTGCGGCTGCAAAACCGGCGACGCAAAGATCACCGGCGCGGGAAAGTTGCCGTGCAAGTACGTGATTCACACCGTCGGCCCTCGCTGGCGCGGCGGCAAACACGGCGAACAGGATAAACTGATCTCATGCTACCGCGTATCTCTGACGCTTGCAAAAGAAAACGGCTGCAAAACGGTCGCGTTCCCTCTCGTCTCTTCCGGAGTCTACCGCTATCCGAAAGATCAGGCTTTACGCGTTGCAGTCGATACGATTAACGAGTTTCTGCTTGAAAACGACATGACGGTTTACCTGGTCGTCTTTGACGAGGAAACGAGTCGGATCGCCGGCGCGATGTTTTCTGAAATTGCCGAATGCGCGGACGACGCCCCGGCGGACGAGTAAGCGATCGTCTCCATACCGGCGTTTATCCGGTTGAACCCCATCCGCAACGGCAAGTCGGCGGCAGAAACAAACTTAAACATTTGTTCTTTTCGTCCCGCATCGGATTTGCGACGATTTAAATTGCAGTATGGAAGATACATAAAACAGCGGTAACGCCAACGGACGAACCCGTTTTTCCACGGTTTTTGCTATAATACAATTTCGATTGGGACGATAAAATGAAGACAATCGACAATACCACTGAAACGCTAAAAGACGATTTGAAATCCAGCATTCGCGAGGGAAGCAAACTGTCCGTTGCGGCCGCCTGCTTCTCGATTTACGCCTATCAGGAATTAAAACAACAGCTTAAAGACATTGAGAAATTACGCTTTATCTTTACGTCTCCAACTTTTATTACTGAAAAAGCCTCTAAAGCGCAACGTGAATTTTATATTCCGCGTATCTCCAGAGAACGCAGTCTGTACGGAACGGAATTTGAAATTAAACTGCGTAACGAACTCACACAGAAAGCGATTGCAAAAGAATGCGCCGAATGGATCAGGCGCAAGGCTGTTTTCAAATCCAACGTCACGAACGAACAGATGATGGGATTTATGACGGTCGATGAAAGTTCCTATATACCGATTAACGGCTTTACTACGGTTGACCTGGGTTGCGAACGGGGCGACTACGCGTATTATCCTGTTAATAAGATGGAAAGCTGCGAGAATGGCGGATTTTATATCAATCAGTTTGAGAAGCTTTGGAACGACAAGAAAAAATATCAGGAGGTAACGGACGTCGTAATTGAAAATATATCTGCGGCATATCGTGAAAACGCGCCGGAGTACATTTATTTTGTCGCGCTCTACAATATCTTCAACGAGTTTCTCAACGACATTTCAGAGGACGAGCTTCCCAACGAGGCGACGGGCTTTAAAGAAAGCAAGGTCTGGGGAATGCTCTACAATTTCCAGCGCGACGCGGCGCTTGCCATCATCAATAAACTGGAGAAGTTTAACGGCTGTATTCTTGCCGACAGCGTCGGTTTGGGCAAAACCTTTACCGCGCTTGCAGTAATTAAGTATTACGAAAACAGAAACAAGTCCGTTCTGGTTCTCTGCCCGAAAAAACTATCCGCAAACTGGAATACATACAAGGGCAACTACGTTAACAATCCGATTGCCGAAGACCGTCTGCGCTACGACGTCCTGCATCATACCGACCTTTCACGCCGGTATGGCAATTCCAACGGTATTGATCTTGACCGTCTGAACTGGGGAAACTATGACCTTGTCGTCATTGATGAAAGCCACAATTTCCGCAACGGCGGCGTTACTTTCGACGAGGGCGCAAAAGAGAACCGTTATCTGAAATTAATGAATAAGGTTATTCGATCCGGAGTGCGGACGAAGGTGTTAATGCTTTCCGCAACGCCGGTCAACAATAAATTTATTGACCTGAAAAATCAGCTTGCCCTTGCTTACGAAGGCGATCCGGCGCTTATTAACGAAAAACTCGGAACAACAAAAAACATAGACGAAATCTTCCGCCAGTCGCAAATGGCGTTCAATACATGGAGCAAACTTCCAGCCGACGAGCGTACCACAGACGAGCTTTTGCGGACATTGGATTTTGACTTTTTTAAGATGCTTGACAGCGTGACGATAGCCCGATCCAGAAAACATATCGAAAAGTATTATAATACCGCGGATATTGGAAAATTCCCGGAACGTCTGCCGCCCGTCTCCCAGCGTCCAAGCTTAACCGACCGGGGGGAAGCGATCAACTACAACTACGTCTACAGTATCCTGACGTCCCTGAACCTGTCGATTTATACGCCGTCGAACTATATCATGCCCTCGCGAATGGAAAAATACAACTTGACGCACAAGGGGACGGGGCTGACTCAGCGAGGGCGAGAAGAAGGTATTCGCCGTCTTATGCGTATCAATCTGCTTAAGCGTCTGGAAAGCTCCGTCTATTCTTTCCAAACGACCATTGACCGTATCAGAAAACTGATTAACGATACAATTTCAAAGATCAGGAACTATCAGGCCGACGGTTGTACGCTTGACCTGACGGAATTTTCCAGCAACGACGATTTTGATTACGACGATCAAAACACAGATTTGTTTTCAACTGGAAAGAAAGTAAAGATCGACCTTGCGGACATGGACTATACGTCGTGGCTGCGCGAATTGGAAAAGGACGCCGACAATCTGGAACGGCTGGCGATCAGGATTGCGGATATTACGCCGAAACATGACGTAAAGCTGCAAAAGCTGTTTGAAATTATTCAATACAAGATTACGCATCAGATCAATCCCGGCAATAAGAAGATCATCATTTTCACCGCTTTCTCCGATACCGCCGATTATCTGTTTGCGCATGTCAGTCCATATGTGAAAAAAAAATTCGGACTGGAAACCGCAGAAATCACCGGTACGGTTAATGGTAAAACCACCATTCCGGGGCTTCGAGCCGATCTGAACACTGCGCTGACCTGTTTTTCGCCCATTTCCAAAGGAAAAGACGTCCTTCTCCCGGATAAAAACGACAATCTGGATATTCTGATTGCGACCGACTGCATTTCCGAAGGGCAGAATCTGCAGGACTGCGACTA
>CAZWOV010000351.1:0-3550 GCA_964635645.1 uncultured Planctomycetaceae bacterium
GCATTCTTCACGCCCGGGATCCGAAAGCTTCCATTCCGTCCTGGGCGATTCGTTTTGCCGCAAGTCAGAATAACGTAGAACTGGTACTCAGCGGAATGAGCGATCTGGCGCAGGTTGACGATAATACGCGGTTTATGTCGGATTTTGTTCCGTTGAACGAGGAAGATTTGAAGGCGATTGAACGGACGGTGGAGATTATTAATCGCAGTATTGCGATTCCGTGCACGGCATGCGGTTACTGTGTGGACGGTTGTCCGCAGAACATTCCAATTCCGCGGTATTTTTCTCTTTTCAACGCGGATAAACAGGAAATCCCCGGTAAAGAATGGTTCCCTCAGAGCGAGTATTACGACCGGCTTACGCGGATTTTTGGAAAGGCTAGCGACTGCGTGGGGTGCGGGCAATGCGAAAGCGTTTGTCCCCAGCATTTGCCGATTATTCGGTCTCTTAAGGAAGTTGCGGAGTATTTTGGTAAATAAATTTATGCGAAATTGCCGAAAACACGCGTGAGACGTTTTTAAAAAGTCGTTTTTTTAGATTAAGAGGTAGATAAAGGACAGAAATGGCCTGGTTAATTTTATTGGTCGCCGGTATTCTTGAAACCGTTTGGGCCGTCGGATTGCGGTTTACGAATGGTTTTACTCAATTTTGGGCAAGCGCTGCGGTCGTCGTCGCGATGTGTTTGAGCATTTTCCTGCTCTCGCTTTCACTGAAGACGATTCCTTTGGGGACGGGGTACGCAGTCTGGACCGGAGTTGGCGCCGTCGGCGCGTTTCTCGCGGGCGCCGTGCTTTTTGGCGAATCGCTTTCGCCGGGACGAGTGATCTGCATACTGCTGATTATTATCGGGATTGCCGGATTGAAGCTTTGCCATTAGGGAAAATTCCGTTCGGGAGTTTTTCTGGATACCGTTTTGGGAAACCGGTGCGGTTGGCAGACCGGGAAGCGATTCCGGTATGAAACGAAAAGCGCGAAAGAACGGTTTTCTCTTTCGCGCTTTATTTTTGAGATTCATGCGTTCTCACGGTTTGAGCGTTGCGTTAATTGCCGCCTAATTTGGGGGCGTTACGCGCATTTCCGTATTTTTGCCGTTGTTGCGGAGAGAAAGATCTATTGGAGCGTTGTTTTTCCATGCGCCGCAGGTAAAATCCGGAACGTCGATAGAATTTGAACGATGCATTACGGACCAGTAACTTAAAGGCGTGATACTGCTCCAGAGAGCCGAATCGTAAACGTCCATGTCCGGCGCCAGTCCGTTTTGAAGACAGTTCACATACCGCCAGTCTTCGATGAAATCCATTCCTCCGTGTCCGCCGAATTTTTTGGCCAGCTCGCCGATATGCAGATGAAGTTCCGGCGTGAATTCTTTCTTAAGTTCTTCCATTTTCTCGTCGGAAACCGGTTTGTCGTTTCCGATAGATATTTGCGGAATGGGATACTTTTGCGCGAAAGCGTGAGTTCCGGAGAGAAGATGAACGCGGGAGTAGGGGCGCCCGACCGAAGTATGGTACCCCAGACAAATCGTTTTTCCATTGACGGTACGCAGTATGGATGAGTTTCCTCCGCCGTACGTTTTTCCTGCGAACTGTTTGAAATAGGGATCTCCCGTCTTTTCAACCATCTCGCCGAAGGTTTTTCCCGCGACAAAATCATTTGTTTCGACGGAAGCAAGATAGTCGATTCGATCTCCCGCAAGGATATTCATGGCTTTGGCGACTGGTCCAAGACCGTGCGTGGGATACGTGTTGCCTTTCATGAGTTTTAAGCGGTGCTGATAGTAGGGCGAAGCTTCCGGCGATAACGGCGGCGTCGGTTTGGTTCGGAGCAAATTTCCCGTTCCTCCGCAGTGGCAGTATGCGCCTTCTCCGTGAATGATTTCACCGAAAAAGCCTTTCCGCGCCATGTTGATTGTCATTGATTCAAAAAAATCGTAAACGCAATTTTCGAGAATCATGCAATGTTTTTGCGTTTTCTCCGAAGTATCTACCAGACGCAGACAGTCGGCAAGCGTCTGCGCGGCGGGAACTTCCACTGCGGTATGTTTTCCAGCGAGCATTGCGTGAATTGCCATTTCCGCATGGCAGTATGGAGGCGTCGTTACGTAGATCAGATCCAGATCGTCTCTTGCGCAAAGATCTTTCCACGTTTCTTTGGACGCAAAATACTCCGCGGCCGGCGCGAGTCCAATGTCTTTGAGATAGTCCTGTGCCCGGCGGACAGGATATTCGTAGCAGTCGGCAATCGCGCGAATTTCGACTCCTTCCATCCGGGCAAGACGTTGGAGCGAAAGGTATCCGCGATTTCCAAGTCCGATGTATCCAACGCGAAGCGGCAAACAGGGCGGAGCCTGGAAATTGTGCATATTAAAGAGCATCTTGCGCCCTTTCCACTGAATATCCGTTTCCTGAACGTCTTCATTCAGTTCTTCCGCGCAAGAATAACCTGTCAGAGCAAGCGTTATTCCCAGCGTCGGAATCTTTAAGAAATCTCTGCGTTTCATATGGTCTCCTTTTTAGATTAAATTATTTCAGGAAAGAACTTCTGAAATACGGCGGGTTATCCATTTTTGAGGTTCGGCGGTAAAATACCGAACCTCGAAAACGAAGGCGGGTTATTGGATTTTTTGTCCAACGATAAATTTAGCCTGGATTGCGTCGAGCGCGACGTTTTGGATGATGACGGAATCTGCGTTCCGGACAATCGCCGACTCGGGAACGGGCTGAATATCGCCGGTTAACGGATCCCAAAATTCAAGCGTCTGGAATGTTCCGCGAAGAGAAACGTTCAGAGAAACGCTGGAATTGGAAGAATTTGCCAGGAGATAAAAGTCGCGGCCGTCTTTGATTTTGTGAATGTATTGCACCATTCCGTCGAAATCGTAGCTCCATCGCGGCGCGACGGGAGGAGTGGGCAACGGTTTTCCGTCGGCGGATTCGATTTTCACATCCGGAACGGTAATGAACGCATCCAGCGCGTTGCGAAGAGATTCGGGGGTTGGGTTTGGCAGAAAGACCGCGCGGGGACGATGAATTTCCTCAAGCGTTTGGTTTTCCACGCCCGGCCAGGTCATGACGTACTGCCCATAGGCGTTCTGTTCGCGGAAAGCTTTGAAACTTGAAGGGAGAACGATATCTTCCTGACCGCACTCCGACGCTTCGACGATTCCCTGAACGCGCGGGTCCACGCCGAATATCGTCTGAATCATTTCGCAAATTTCAACGTCGAATTCGCATCCCTCTGCCGCTCGGCTTGGAAGACGTGTCGTGGCAAGTACCTTTCCGCCCGCCTGGTGGAAGTCAAAAACTTCTTTGAGCGTTTTTCGTGAAATAACTTCGGTTCCCGTCAGGATAAGAACTTCGTATTCCTGAGGATTTTTTTCATTTTTCAGATGCCAGACGGTTTTTCCTTCCGCCGTTTTTACTATACCGCCGCGACGAGCCATTACGTCGGGATGAAGAAAAGTGAAGTCGCGGTGAATTTCGGACGTCAAGTCGCTTCCGACGGCAAGGTAATCCGTTTCCGGAGGAACATAAAGCCCGTAGGGATAATC
>CAZWOV010000352.1:0-3540 GCA_964635645.1 uncultured Planctomycetaceae bacterium
CCAGTGCGCCTGAAATAAAGACGGAAAGAGAAATGGTTCCAAGTGCAATCAGTTTTTTCATCGTCTATTCTCCGTAAAAACGCTGTCTTCCGAATTTTAGAGGGGCGCGCGGAATTGATTTATGCCGTTCGCTGAAACGAATCCGTCGCGTTCTATGTTATCGTTCCTTTTTATGAAAAACTTTTTTTCTTTTGAATAAATCGCAAAAATCTATTTAATCGGGACGTTTTATTGCTCAATCGGGACGTCGGAGGCAAAAACGATTCCGCCTTGGGCGATTGAGAAATAAACGAAATGTTTTGCGTCTCAAATCACGGTAAGTTTTGGGTGAAAAGAGGCGGGAATTATGGGATTTCTTTCTCAATTATTTCCTCGTCGCGCAAAATGGCAAGTCGGACGGGGTCCTGAAAATCAGTGAATTTCAATTCTTCTGAAAGGTCTTCCAGGGCCTGAACGAGCCGTCCGTTCCAGTAAAGGATCAGATCGTCCGGACGGAGATCCGCCTGTTCTGCTCGCGAGCCGGGACGGACGGCGTCGACGAAGGCGGGGGTACGCGGAACGATTTCAGGGACCATTCTCAATCCGAACTCTTCCAATTCCAGCGAGCGTTCCGGTATCGGGCGAGTTTCTGCGCCCGCCATGGTTTGCGTTTGCGCGTCTCCGGAAAGAATGCGTTTTACGGCGTCGTTCAGGATATGAGCGGGAAGCGCGAAATTCAGCCAGCATCCTGTTCGCGAATGCTGGAGTTCTTTTCCGAGCATTCCGCAAAATAATTTTCCGTCGGCGGATACCAGAGCCCCCCCTGCCGCTCCTGGATTATTGGTGGTGACGTCCAAAACGTAAACTTCACCCTGCCAACGGAAGGTAAAAGCCCGACGAGAGGCGTTGAGTTTTGTTGTGGAAGAGATGGTTCCTGCCTGAACGGAGACGGGTTCGTTGCCGACCGCTACGCCGAAGAGATTGCTGAACGCCCAAATCGGCGTTCCGTCCAGCGTCTTTCCGCGTGTCGATTCCGCGGATCTCTCAAGATCAAAAAACGGAGTTTCTTTTTTCTCTATTTTCAGCAGGGCAATTTCCAATTCCGGGTCGACGCCGAAAATCGAGGCTGAAAAACGCGCCCCGTCTGAAAGTACGCATTCGATTTCTTCGCTGTTCAGAACGGGACTGAATACGGTGGCGACCAAACCGTCTGCCGAGATAAAAAATCCGGACTGGTATTCCTCCATTTCCGCAAAACCTCCGGCTCCATAAATTTTGACCATTCGGTTATGTAGAGCGGAGTCCAAAGTCTGGCAGGAAGCCCGCGTTGGAAGCAGAGACGCCATCACGATCCAGATAAAACAGAATTCCCGGCGCCAGACGGATGAAAAAAAAACGCTCAAGTTCATTTCTTCCCCCATGTTTCGATCTGAAAGCTCTCGAAAATCTTACCGTCGGCGAAAATTTCTATCTTTTCAGGTAGAAATCCTTTTTCCGTCTGGCGCCAGTTGACGAATCGAAATTCCCAGGGCAAACTGCCGTTCAGGAAATCCAGTTCCATTTGGCGGATTTCAGACGGAGCTGCCGACGCGGCGTTTTGAGTGAAGAAAAATCTGGCGTTTATTCCGCCGACATTGCCTTCCAGAACGTCGAAACGTATTTCGCGTTCTTCTTCGTCGGCTTTTTCGGAAGTAAATGGAAGCGGCGACTCGCCGAAATATGTGAAATTCAGTTCCTGCGGTCCTTTTTCGCAAAATTCTTTCCAGATAGTCAGACCGGGTAAAAGAAGTCGGCTTTCCGCCGGTATGGCCTTGCGGGTAAAATCGCCGCGGTTTTCCCAGAGAACGTCCATGCCGTTTTGATTAAGGAGCGTTTTTTCAGGTTCGAAATTCAATTCAAATTTCTGATTGCCAAGATTCGTGCCGGAAAAAGAATCCGGGGGGAACGCGACGGTTCGAGCGGCGGAGAAGTTCTCCCATATTCTTTTTACTTCACGGCGGTTAAAGTAGAAATTTACCCAACCTTCGCGCACTTCATAAACTGCGGCGATTTCCGGCGGAATTGTTTTCAAGTCTTTGAAGAGTTCCGTCATCCGACGAAGTTCTTCCGGGATTAACGGATTAAGGCGCGGAACGTCGCCCGGTTTCATCGGCGAATCCGGATTGGGGCCCGGGAGCTCCGCGTCGTTGTTGAAAGAATGTTTCAGGAACGTCTGAAGTTCCTGATCTGAATGAACGCCGCCCAGACGAATTACGATTCGGTGATTTTCCAGCCCCGAACCTGTTTTTCGAACGAATTCAATCGGCGCTACCCAGCCTTTGGGAAAAATACCGAGAACATTCTTAAATTCGTTGACGGTCAGTATGGACCGGCCTCCGAACGCAAGAATTCGATCGTTCCGTTCAAGACCGCGAAGCGCGGCTTCGGAATCCTCAAGGATTTCATCGACGACCGGCCGCCCGAGGGCGTCGGACGAAACCGCGGCGCCCGGCGCGGCGTGGTCCAGAACGCGGCCCGCGCGGAGACCGCTTAAAAAATACTGGATTTGATTGCTTGAAATCGCATATCCCGCGCCGACGTTGATTCTTCCGCGTTTTTCAAAAGAGCATCGCCCATTAATTCCAATTAACTCGCCGACGGCGTTAAAGAGCGGACCTCCTGAATTTCCAGGATTCACGGAGGCGTCGACCTGAATGCAGTCCGCATATTCAAGGAAGGTTTCCGCGGGATACTGGTACCGGTGCGTTCCGGAGACGACGCCCGTTGAAACGCCGGGAGTGAAATCTTCTTCGAAACTGAAAGGGTTTCCCAGAACCCAGATTCGATCTCCCTGTCGAACCTGATCGCTATCGCCGAATTTCGCAGGCGAGAAACGCCGACGAACAGTTTTTCCTTCCGGAGTTTCCGAAAAAACGTCCGCCTGTTCTCCTGAATTTTCCAGATTGGGTTTTCCCGTTTGAACCTCCGGCAGAAGACGGATTAACGCGACGTCGCCCGTCGGATCCAGTCCTACCGTTACCGCATGATAAACGCAGCCGTCGGCTAACCCGCACTTCATCCATATGCCGCACGGTTGGACTACGTGGAAATTCGTTACGGCAAAACCGTCTTCGGAAACGATTACTCCCGAACCGCAACTCGAACCGTCCGGCGGATAAATTGCTACCAGAGACGGAGTCAGTGTTTTCAGAAGTTCAATTTGTTTTTGCTCTTCATCTTTAAGGTAACGCAGTGCGCTCGTAATTTCTGAATGAAAGATTTCGTCTTTTTCAGGAATTTCTCCGGGCGCGTTTTTTGAATTTGCGGCCTTCTCCGGAACTTCCGTATGCAAATCGCGGTTTTCCGACGTTGTTTCTTCCGCAAAAATCGGATGAGTTCCCAGACTTCCCAGTAGGAAAAAAAGAATACTGAAAATATGAAAAACGCGCTGTTCCATTCCGGAGGCCTTGCTTTACGGTTCAAAATCTGACTCATTCCAGCACACGAAAACAAACTTCAACTCTATTTTAGCATGAATTCCCAAAAAAGAAAGAGGGTAGAAAAAAGAAAAAAATTTTCTTC
>CAZWOV010000353.1:0-3524 GCA_964635645.1 uncultured Planctomycetaceae bacterium
TTATGTCATATTAATTAATAGTCGCGGCTCGCCGCGCGGTCAGAGTAAATACTGCGCGGCGGCTTTGGAAATTCGACGTGAAATCATTTCAGGCCGCAGCCTTCAAGGCACTGTTCCGGCCAGTCCGTTGCGAAGGATTGAACGCCCAGGCCGATCAGGCGGCGGTATGTTTCCGGCTTGTCGCCGTTCGTCCATGAAAGACTCTGGAAAATGATTCCGTGTTTTTTGATCTGTTCGCCGGCGCGGCGCATGAAATCGCTGCCCGGGATAAACGGATCTTCCCTGGAGAGGTCCGTTTTAACGTGAATCTGGAGAATGTCGATACCGGCAAAATTGACTTTTTCGAGTTTATCCAGACGTTCCTGAAGCATCTTTTCGGAATCTTCTTTTGAAGCTCCCCAGGACCCCATCCAGTGAAGCGCCCTGGCCTTGGGCGCGATCTTTTTCCACCGAACGATCAAATCGTAGTTCGTGCTGGCAAAAATAATCTGTTCCTGAACGCCGTATTTTTCGGCAAGCTGCGCGATGAGTTCCGGAGACGCGCCTTTTTCATCTACGTAAAGCAGACGTTCCGGGCGGTTTTTCATACTTGCGAAGACGGCCTCGATCGTTGAAATCCGCTGCGTGGAGTATTCCGGAGAGAGGTAGGAGCCGACGTCGATGTTCTTGAGTTCGTCCCAGGTCAATTCGCCGATCGGCTTTTTTTTTGTTTCGTCGGAAATACCGCGTCCGAGCCGTCGGAGATCCCCGTCGTGAAATGCGATTGCCACGCCGTCTTTCGTTCGTCGGCAGTCGGCTTCCGGAATCCCGCCGCGGGCCCACGCCCAGAGGAACGTTTCCAGCGTATTGTCCGGGCGGATGTTTCCGCCTCCGCGATGGAATTGAATGAGGACCGCCTGGGGACCGCCTTCCTGAGGCGGAGCGAAGGGCGGGCGCTGGGCGCCGTCCTGGGCGGAGACGATGGAGGCGGCGGATAGAATAAGCGCTAACGCGCCGGAAATGATGAATTTTTTCATAATAAACGACCTTTTAATAAAAGCGGGCGGATAGGGTTTGAGATTAATAATGTCAAAAAACCTTCCGTTGGCAAAACATTACCGATACTTAAGAGATTTTACCATGAATTATTTTTTTTGTCAATCGGTGAAGAAAATTTGAGCGGAAATTTTGCGGAATTTCAGAAGAATGTTGCTTTTGGAAAAGAATCGCCGTTTTTCCGGAGGTTGCGCGGAGAGCGCCGTCGAAGCTCGGAATTTCCCGGAGGTTGCGCGGAGAGCGCCGGTTCTAAATCGTCCGCGAAGCGTAGGATTTTGCGGGCGGTATTCCGTGAAGAAAAAAATTTCTTACCCCCCTATTGACAAAATTTTTCAATGTGGTATAGTATACTCATACTTAACGGCCAGTGTAGCTCAATCGGCAGAGCACAGCTTTCGTAAAGCTGGGGTTGCGGGTTCGATTCCCATCACTGGCTCTTTAACAGTTCAAAAGCCATATTGAAATCGAAGAAGGGGATGTTCTACGTAGGAGCAGGCCCCTCTTTGAGTTTCTGGGGTACATTCAGGAGGAGAACAGAATGGTATTTGGTCAGGAATTTGATCTGAAACAGCTTGTTCAGATGAACTGCTCTTTCGGTCCGCAGGAAATCGCAAAAATTAATCGGTGCATTGCTTCCAAATACGCAAATTTCCGTATTTTCCGTGACGCCGTCAACGATCTTGAATCGCGCGAGGACGAACAGAGTCCCGCCGGTATGGTTCGTCTTGGAGTTTTTCTTTATCTTCTTGGAAAATATCGCCGCAGTCTGAATGTTCTTCAGCATGGCGACGGCGGGGCTCTTGCGCATTTTTATATGGCTAAAGCTCAGTTTGCGCTGAAAAACTACGACGAGGCGGAAAAGGAATTTATTTGCGCGCGTCAGGCCGGTTACTGCGCGGACGATTGCGTTTTGGGCGTCGTTGAGGTTAAGCGTACCGCCGGTAAGGTGCAGGAAGCGCTGGACCTTCTCAACGATTTGAGCGGTTCGGTGCAGCAGACTGCCGAATATCTCTATCAGCGCGGCATTACGGCTTTGGCAAGCGGCGGAACGAGCGACGAGGTCGGCAACTGGTTCTCCCGCGCCGTGGACACGGACCCCATGCATCCGGGCGCGTTGTTTGGTCTCGCCATGGAAAACGATCGCCGCGGAAACGACGACGAGGCTCTTGAGCTCTACAAACGCGCCGCGGCTCAATTCCCGTCTCACGTCGGCTCTCTGATTAATCTGGGGCTGATGTACGAAGACAGGGATGAAAATCAGCTGGCGGTTCAGTGTTACGAGCGCGTTCTGGACGCTTATCCCGAAAACGAATACGCGCGGCTTTATCTTAAGGACGCGCAGGCTTCCAATCTTACGACTGAAGACGTTGTTCCGCATAATCCGACGACCCAGATTCTGCGTACTCCGGTCGCCGACTTTGAGCTTTCCGCCCGCGCCCGCAATTGCCTGACCGCGATGGGGATCCAGACGCTTGGCGATCTTTGCAGTTACTCCGAGGCGGAATTGCTTTCAAGTAAAAACTTTGGCGAAACGAGCCTGGACGAAATTAAGCAGATGCTCAGTTCCCGCAACCTGCAGCTTGGTCAGACGAGCTCCAAGCCCCAGCAGCAGGAGCTTCCGGAAGTGGACGGTTCGATCGACGTTGAAACGCTCAACAAACCGATTTCGGCGATGGAATTGTCCGTTCGCGCCCGTAAATGCATGAGTCGCTCCGGCATCATGACGCTCGGCGATTTGATTCGCAAGACGGCCGACGAACTTCTGCAGTACAAAAACTTAGGCGTCACCAGTTTGACGGAAGTGCGCGAGAAGCTCGAAGCGTACGGCCTTCATCTTCACGGCGAGTGATTTTTCGGACGGCCATAGGTGGAGGACAGTAATCCCATGCGCTTTTTTTGAGATTATGCGCATGGAATGTTTTTCCTGAAAATAATCGTTGGATACAGGAGGAGACGCCGTGGTGGGATTTTCGCACTGCGGCGTTTTTGGGAATTGTTGAGAATTTTATGAAAGTCAAATTGGAAATTCAGGCGTTTGATTCAGAAACCGGCGCGCGCGCCGGAACGCTGCATACGCCTCATGGAGACGTTTTGACTCCGACGTTTATGCCGGTTGGCACCGTCGGTTCCGTAAAGGGGATAGAACTGAGTCTTCTCGAAGCCACGGGAGCGAGAATTGTTCTGGGGAATACTTACCACTTAACCTTGAGACCGGGCGAAGAGCTGGTTCGGCAACTCGGCGGACTTCATCAGTTTACCGGTTGGAAGGGCCCCATGCTTACGGACAGCGGCGGATTTCAGGTGTTTTCTCTTGCGAAACGCGCGAAACTGACGGAAGAAGGCGTCGTCTTTCAGTCGCATATCGACGGACGGAAAATGATGTTGACGCCGGAACGTTCCATTGAAATTCAGGAAGCTCTGGGAAGCGATATCGCCATGTGCATGGATCATGTTCTGGGATTGCCGAACACGGATGAAAAAATCCATGA
>CAZWOV010000354.1:0-3515 GCA_964635645.1 uncultured Planctomycetaceae bacterium
ATCAGGAACAGCTGCGGCTTGAAGGACTAGACGGTCTTGGAATTCGTCCGCTCAATCATCCGTTCATGAAAACGAACGGCCTTTACGTCGGTTCAAAACGCTGCGAATCCTGTCACCGGGAATCGTTTAACGTATGGAAAAAATCCCGTCACGCAAAGGCATGGAAATCTCTTGAAACTTCCAATCCTCCTCGAACGTTCGACCCGGAATGTATCGCGTGCCACGTCGTCGGTTGGAATGCCTAGGTTAAGATGCCGTTTAATTCCGGATTTATGAGTATGGAAGAATCGCCGAATCTGAATCACGTCGGTTGCGAATCGTGTCATGGTCCAGGTTCTCTTCACGTGACTGCGGAAAACGGCGGCATTGAAAAATTGCAGCAGAAATACCGCGAGGCGCTTCGGATTAAAAAAGAGGAGTCGAAAGCCATTTGCATTCAGTGTCACGATCTGGACAATAGTCCGAATTTCAATTTCGAGCGTTATTATCCGGTTATTGAACATCATGAAGATTTCAGTACGGATGAAGACGCAGATGAATAAGACGCGGAAGCGTATTAAATTTTTGAGCGATTAACCGCCGTTCAGGCAGTCGTTCTCAATATTCCTTTTTCTTTTTATTTCAGGAGAGTAAAGATGACAAAAATCCTCGTTACAGGCGGCGCCGGATATATCGGAAGCGTTACGGTTGAAAAGCTTATTGAAGCGGGATATGAAACGGTAGTTTTTGATAATCTCTATCAGGGGCATCGCGACGCAGTTCACCCCCAAGCCGAATTTGTACTTGGAGACCTGGCTAAAATTGACGATATCAGGGCCGCGCTTGAAACGCATAAGCCGGACGCCGTTATGCATTTTGCCGCTTATTCGCTGGTCGGCGAATCGGTTGAAAATCCTTTCAAGTATATGGGGGAAAATGTTTCAAACGCGGCAAATCTCCTTTCCGCAATGCTTGACGTCGGCGTGAACAAATTCATTCTTTCGAGTACCGCGAATCTTTTCGACGATCCGGAATCCATGCCTATTACTGAAAAGGAGCGTATTGTTCCCGGTAGTCCGTATGGAGAATCCAAAGCGATTATCGAGCGTTATCTTTACTGGCTGGACCGCGTTAAGGACTTTCGATACGTAGCTCTTCGTTATTTCAATGCGGCCGGCGCAAGCGAAGAACGCGGCGAAGACCATCATCCCGAGTGTCATCTGATTCCGCTTGTTCTCCAGGTGGCGCAGGGAAAGCGCGAAAAGATTTTTATTTTCGGAGACGATTACGATACTCCCGACGGCACGTGCATTCGCGACTATATTCATATTGCGGATCTTGCTCAGGCGCATATTCTGGCTCTTAAGAAACTTCTGGACGGCGGTGAAAGTTGCCGATATAATCTGGGCAACGGACAGGGATACTCTGTGAAACAGGTTATTGACACTGCCCGGGAAATCACGGGTCATCCTATTCCCGCCGAAGTTACGCCGCGCCGCGCGGGCGATCCGGCCATTTTGATTGCCGGCAGCGAAACGATTCGCAGGGAACTCGGATGGAATCCCCAATATCCGGATTTGAAATCTATTATTCAAAGCGCCTGGAACTGGCACGTGAAAAATCCCGACGGTTACGAAAAATGACCTTGCCGGAAACGGCTCAAATTTACGCGTTGAAGCCTTTTTTCGGAGAGTCCGGATTGATTTTCCGAAAAAGGGCCGAAGTTTTGCGTCGGTATTTGCAGAAATTCTTTTTGTTGGCGGAATCTGGTCGTTTCTTTCCTGTTTGGGAAAATCGGGAGAAATCTTATGGGGAGTCGTCTTGCGCGTATTTCGATTACGTTGGAAGAAAATGTTCTGGAGCAATTTGACGCGCATATTCAGCGGCAGGGATTTCCAACCCGTTCGGAAGCCGTAAAGCAATTGATTAAGGCGTCTCTTGTCGAGCAGGAATGGAAGTCCGGCGAAATCGTCGCAGGCGTCGTGACTCTTGTTTATGATCATCACAAATCCCGAATGCTTGACGAAATTATTGGACGCCAGCACGATTACGGTCCTATCGTACTTTGTTCTCAGCACGCGCATCTGGATCACCATAACTGCATAGAAAATATTATTGTCAAAGGACCGGTTGAAGAAGTAAAAAAGCTGTTTCATAGTCTGGAAACAATCAAGGGAATTAAGAGCTGTTCGTTAACGATGACGACGACTGGAAAATATTTTTAAGAAAAACTCCTTTCCCCTATTGACAAAGAGTTTTTGCGGTGTAGAATGATATTACGTTTTTGTGATTCGTAATACGCGGCAAGGAGAAAAATATGTTTCTTTTTTACCCCTTTGATTTTCAATCAGGAAAAAGGAGAACTTTGCGGAATCCGGATTCCGCGAGAATTTTAACTGTTGGAAAATCGGACGCGTTTACTCTGGTTGAACTTTTGGTTGTTATCGCAATTATCGGCATGTTGGTAGGGCTTCTTCTTCCGGCTGTCCAGCGAACGCGGGAATCTGCTCGAAAAATGTTTTGCGCAAATAATATGCGTCAAACGGGGACGGCTATTCTCAATTACGAAAGCCAAATGAAGCATTTTCCAGGTATGGGGTCGTCGCAAAAAGAAATGTGCGGTTTTTCCGTTCAGGCAAAGATTCTTCCCTTTATGGAACAGGATGGAGTGAATTATCTGATAGACTATTCGCATCCGCCTTTAAGCGGAACGAAGGGAAATATGAAATTGAACCCCGCGCAGGAAAACGCCGCTTCCGTGAAGATTTCTTCCTACCTTTGCCCAAGCGATGGAGAGAATCCGGTCTTTACGGAATATCAATTAACGGGCGCGGGGCGCGGGGCGACTCTTAACGGGACGAATTTTATGGTAGTCGTTGGTTCTGGAAAAGGAACGTCTTACGACATGCGCTACCCTACGGACGCTCTCTTTTACTGCGAGTCGAAAGTTACGTTTGGGATGATTTCCGACGGTTCCAGTAATACGCTGATGCTTCTTGAATCGCTTTTGGGAAATCATCAGGATTCGGATGAAAACCCAGTTGTTGGTCGGCAGGTTGGATTAAATTCAAGTCTGAAAGGAAACGATCAAACGGCTGGTTTTCCGGGAGTTCTCAGTCCTACGGAGAACCAGCTTCGTTCTTATGGCGAGGACGCTTCGAAATTTCAGGGAAATCGCGGCTCCAGCTGGATCTTGGGGCGTTCGCTTTTTACCGGCGCGCTAACGGCGGCGCCGCCAAATCCGAAATTTCCGGATAGCGCAGGGGTCAGTTCTCAGCAGACTGGTTTTTATTTTGCTCGAAGCGCACATTCCGGCGGAGTAAATGGGACGACGGCCGACGGCGCCTGCCGCTTTTTTTCTGACGGGATGGAACGATCCATTTTTCAGGCTATGGGAAGTCGAAACGGAAACGAAACGATAAGCGAATAAATCTAATTTAAAGAAAAATCAACGTAAAATATGAAAACAATACCGCGTATTTTTAATATGGGAGGGATATTACTTCTCTGGTGCGTCGTTTTTATTGGATGCGGAA
>CAZWOV010000355.1:0-3504 GCA_964635645.1 uncultured Planctomycetaceae bacterium
CTTCAGATCAAGAATCTGAATCGTATTATCGTTAGCGCCTTTGCCGCGGGAACAGTTCGACATCCAGTTCGCTTCAAGATTCGGACTTGACGCGACGCGAACCAGAATTTCTTTCGGAAGATACGGGTTCGCCAGCAACGCCTCGCGTCGGAAAGCGAGGAAACGTTTGGCAATCTCAAGCAAATCATTCGAAGCGTTTGCCGACTGGGCGTCGACCGCCGCAAATTCTTCTTCGTATTTCTTCAACTCTTGAAGATATTTTTCACCGGCGTATTCATTGGGAAACTGTTTCGCCAGATTTTCAATCGCCATACGGAGAGCGCCCATCTGCTTCAATGCGTTAACGGCGTCCGACGAAATTCTGGCGAGATTCTGCTCAAGCTGACGGTGAGCGATCGCTTCCATCGTGGCTTCTTTTTCCTCCGGAGAACCGTAGAGATCCGGATCCGTTTCATCGCCGACAACCTGAATCTCAATAAGAGAAGTCCAACCGGTCGCTTTACTGTTCGCTTTACCGGGTTCGCCGGCCTTCAGAGGCCATGTGTTCCAGAATCTGAATTCAATCCAGTCGAATTTCTGACCGCCGACGAACTTACCGTTTTCCGTTTCACGGAAGGAGGTTTTGAAACCGCCGCCGTTCGATCCAATGACTTTATCTCCGGTTGAAAGAGTAAACGCGTCGTCAAAATTCGGCTTCTTACCGGGATTTTTTTCATTATTCACGAGACGAATCTCAAAATCCTGATTCGCGCGGGTATCAATGTTTCCCGTATAGACGATAAACTCTTTAACGGAACGCGCTTTCCCGAGATAGACGACGAGACGGGCAGGTTTTCCATCGACGCCAATACGCCCTTCGCCGCCAAGTTCTCCCACAAGACTGTCGCTTATCGCGACATGGGACGCGGGATGAATCCCTTCGGATTCCACGATTTTTGTTTCCGGAAAATTCAGAAAGTTCAGAACATGACCAATCGCAATGTCGTTCTGCATCGTCACGAAATCGTCCGGATTATTCAACCAGGACCGCGTCGTCATTTTAACTTCAGCCCGAGCGGTCGTCACGGCGAAAAACGCTGCGCAAAGACATATCGGCAGGATTATTTTTTTAAACATGACTTTCTCCAGATATTAAATTTCATAATCTATGCGACTGTTAATTCTTCTCAATTTTATTATTAAAACACATTTCTCCAGCTTTGTCAACGAACCCTTACGCAAAAAATTCTATTTTTTCTAACTTTTTTCTTAAATCGCCAAAGTTTTCAAAACATAAGGAAAACAAGGGCGCGAAAAATGTCGAAATTCCATAACGCCGACTTTGCGCAGAAATTCAGTCCAAATTTCAGAAAAACAAATAAAAAATTTCCAATCGGGATTTTCACACGCTTGACAAATTCTCCTGAATTGCTAAAATGAAATTTAAATGTCAAAACGTCCCTCCAACCCAAACCCGTTAAAATTATGAAAAAGTCTCTTACTTTATTCAGGCGCGCATTTTGCTGCGCGGCCGCGTTTTTGTTCTGTATTTTCCATCTTTCCGGGGCCGCGCAGGCGCTCAGTCTGCCGTGCGAGCGAGGCGCAATCAACGAGGAACGCGTTGTCGTCGAAGATTGCCCGCAATTACCGACCGGAAAAGGTTTTCGCCTCAAAGACGGTCTGAATGCGTCTCAACCGACGGACGCGCCGGACGTCGTTCTTCACGCCGAAATTCCGGAAGCGGGATACTGGCGTTTCTGGTCCAACGCAGGAACTACGGAAACGGTAAAGGAACGATTGAAAACGTCGCGTTCCAAAATGGACTCCATTCCCGTTTTTATCTCGATTAACGACGGTCCGGCCAGTTTGCGGTACGTGATTGAACCCTGGCGGAATCTGGATAACTGCAAAACAAGGCTTGGACTTTTCGAACTTCCGAAGGGGTCGGCCGTTATTCGAATCTGGCTTCCGGAAGGAGTCCAACTCGCGTCGCTCGACGCCGCAAAGTACTCTCCGCCCCCCGTACCGGAAGCGGCTGAAAATTACGTTCCTCCTATCGTTCCCCCCAAAACGCACCCGCGAATCCTGATTCGTCCGGAAATACTGCCCGAAATTCGCGAACGCCTGACGCGTGGAGAAAACCTGAAAGTCTGGGAAGGAGTCCTTGCCCGCGCGAAAAGCAAAGTCAACCTGAATCTACCGGAAGACCGAACGGTCGGACACAACGCCTCGCTTTTAAGATCTATCCAGTGCAAGGCGTTCGTTTATCTGATGGAACGCGACGAAGTTTGCGGGAAAGAAGCCGTCGAACTTGCCGCGCGATATCTCGAAAGAGTCGAATATGGAAATCTGCTGGATATTACCCGCGAAATGGGCCAAACGATCGTTACCGCAAGTTACGTTTACGACTGGTGCTATCCCCTGCTGTCCGACCAGGAAAAAGCGTCGCTCGAAAAAAATCTTCGCCGTCTGGCAAATCAGATGGAATGCGGCTGGCCTCCGTTTGGGCAAACCATCGTCAACGGACATGGAGCCGAAGCTCAAATCATGCGCGACCTTTTCATTATGTCTCTGGCGCTCTATGATTCAGACCCGGTTCCTTATCGATACTGCGCATGGCGGATTCTTGAAGAACTTGTTCCGCAAAGGAGCTGGGAATACCAATCGCCGCGCCACAATCAGGGAATTAACTACGGAAATTACCGCATTCATTTCGAGTATTGCTGCGATCTGCTCTTTGAACGATTCTGCGGACAAAGAGTTTTCGATCAGAATCTGGCCGATATGCCGCTTTACTTTCTGTCGTTGCGTCTGCCGGACGGAACGGCAATTCCGGACGGCGATTGCTACTGCCGGGGAATTTTGAACTATGCGCCGACCGCGATGATCATGGGCGCCTACGGGATTCAAAGTCCGAAATGGCAGAAACCGTCTCTCGTTGAAGGCGATTACGCCAATCCGACCGTTTTGCCGACGCAGGTAGATCGGGCGCAACTTGCCAGACTTGCGAAAGCGCAGTACCTCCGCGAACGCGGAAACCGTCCGGGAAGCGACGATCCGGTGTTTTTTCTTCTGGTAAACGACCCCAATGTTTCGCCGGATTTCTCCTTTGACTCGCTTCCACTAGGTTTTGACTCCGGCGGTCGGCTCGGAACGCAGGTCGTTCGTACGGGCTGGATGAATAAAGACTGGCTCATGGACGGCCGAACGGCCGATCCCGACTCAAACGACGTCGTCGTCGAAATGAAGGGAGCCGGATATTTTACCCGAAACCACCAGCACCTGGACGCCGGCGCGTTTCAAATCTATTATCGGGGTTGGCTTGCGCGGGATCTTGGAATTTATCATTTCTACGGCCTGCCCTACGATATGAATTTCAACAAGCGGTCCTCCGCGCATAACGTGTGTCTGATCGTGGATCCCAATACCAAATATCAAAACGGATACGTCAACGACGGAAGCCAGATCTACGCTTCCGCATTTCCGCAAAAACCTCAGGACGTCTCGCAAAAGCCCGAACTGAAT
>CAZWOV010000356.1:0-3243 GCA_964635645.1 uncultured Planctomycetaceae bacterium
CCGGCTTTCAAACCGCGAAATTTATCCGAGCCGTCGCCTCCTAAAAGTTCCGACAAGACAAATACCTGCGCGTCGACTCCGTTTTTTTCCAGAAGAGGAACCAAATCCTGCGTCAACAGCTTTGCCGTCTCAAACCGGGACTCCCCTTCCGTTCCGGAAATCGGCAACGCCATACTTCGCGAATCATCCAGAACCAAAGTCAGCTTTTGGGGAAAGACATGCCGCTCTACCAATACCAACTGTCCGGCGCAGAGGAAAAAAATAAACGCCGCGGCATACCGAAGAAAACGTTCCCAACGGGAAAGCGTTTTCCTTCTTTTCACAAGCCAAAAAACCCCGCCTCCTAATCCCAATGCGGTAAGAATCAGAACCCAACAAGGAAACGGAGCGTCAAATTCCGGAAACCAATACGTCATGAAAATTTCGAATAATCTGAAACTATGAAAACAGACGTCTCGGCGCCGACGCCCGTTTATTTTCACAGTTTAACAGAAAAACAAGTTTAATTCAAGTCCTCTGCCGGAAGTTTCCTCTGATTTTCTATCAAAAAAACTCCATTGCTATTTCAGAGGCACGACTCTCTCCTGAACGTCTGAAGATTCGGACTCTTTCCCAACTTCCAAAACTCTGCCGTCGGCAAAAATCTGAAACGCCTGATTTCCAGGAGCGAAAACGCGAACGCAATCCCCCGTTAATTCAATGGGAAAAGGCGCCGTCGCGCGATGATTCTCATTCCAGCAAATCGCCGGGGCGTCCAACTCGCCCAAAAGACGCAGACGAAGCGCAATCGGAACGGCGGGATTGATATTCCATGGATAACGCGCGCAGAAACGAAAATCAATCGAATCCGGCAAAAGTCCCGCAAATTCGCCGTCCGGGTAAATCTGACGCTCGGCAGACTGCGTAATCCATTCTGCAAGCTGCCGCCAGATCCTTCGATTTTCATCGTCTTTTGGCAAAACGTCCGCCAAATCCAGCAACGCATAAGCGTAAACGGTTCCAATCCACTGAACGGGGCGGCCAATCCAGTTCGGAGCCTTCCAGTTAGTCGCTCCCAAAACGCCGATAAACGCCCCGAATTGCCAGGGTCGCTCCGGCGTATCCCAGAGATAAACGTAGGACGCCCCCTCCAAAGCCCAACGCTCCGCGTCGCGAAGATACGCTTCGTCTCCGGTAATCCGAAAGGCCAGAGCAAGTGCGCAAATCATATGCGCGTTCGCCAGAGGATCCGGAGTATGGAGCGGCATTTCCCAGCACTGGGCGCCGCGTCCGACTTTAAATCGGCGGCAGTAATCCAAAGATTCCAATGCGGGATTCAAATACTTCGTATCGCCCGTAACGGCAAAAGTGCGCAAAAGCGTCAGACACGGCATTGCGCAACGCCCTAACGCGGTCGATTCAAAATGCGTCGCATCGTATTTTCCAGCGTAACGCCATGTTCCGTCGGACTGTCGGGAAGCCAGAACGCCGTCGGCGGCGCCGCGAATCATCGAAACCCAACGCTCCGTTTGGCCGCGCAGGAAAAAGATGGAATCATTTCGCACATGCGACCCGCCCGGCAGAAACTGAAATTCAGGAACGTTTCCGCCTATTCGCCAAAGCGCGGAAGCCTGATCTCCGAGCGGCCCTTTGGCCCAATGATCGCCCGCGCAATGTCCCCAGCCTTTTTCGGAATGAATGGCGCCGCGTTCAAGCTGTTCGCGATAAATATCAAAAAGTTTCTCCGTATTCTCGGCAAAATCTTCTTCGTCGCCCGTTCGCGCGATACGTTTCGCTTGTTTCAACTGTGCGGCAAGAGCGTCGCGCAAAAAAGCGCTTTCGTCCGCGGACGGCGAATACTCAAATCGAACCGTCTGCGTTCCTTTACGAACAGCCTCTTCCGAAATCTCAAGTCCCAAAAGAGAATCCGCCGTCGTGTCAAAATAGTTCGGAATCGCAAAAATCGGCTGAAAATCTGGATTTTCCCAATGTAGCCGGAAAGAACCGTCGGACGTCGTCAACCCCATCCAGGTTTGCGTTAAAAGATATGGCTCCGGACGAAATCTCTTGTGCGCCGGAATCGTCAAATCCGCCCGGGAGGAACTCCACTCTCCTTTTTCAAGCAACTCCACGCCGGGAACCGCCGCGTAATTCATCGTTCCCGGAATATGGAATCGAGGAAGAACCGCCCCTTCCGTAATCTGAAACTCAAGCGAATTGCCAACCACCTTAACGGGGGTTTTCTGAAGATTCAATTCCGTCAGCGCGGCAATTTTCTTCCCATTCCGGCGCAAAAAGGCGGCGTTCTTTTCAGGACAAAGACAAAAATCAAAATCCCGTCCCTTTTGAATCGTCCATTCGTCGGTAATCTCCATGTCGTGAACAATCGTCATTTCACGATGAATCGGCGGAAACTTTTCCGTTTCTATTTCCCAGACGCATTTATCCGTCGTCTTTTGAGGATCGGAATTCCAGGTAAAAATCCGACTTTCCCCCGCCGCAAAATGTTCGTCTGAACCGTTTACCCGAATATCCAAAGCTTCCGACAGCGGATTAATGATTCGAACGCGAACCGTCTGAGACTCTTTGGGAAAACGCCCCATTCCCGCCGCGTTCTCTCCTTTGGTTCTCTCAACATTTTCCATCGGAAGCGTCTCGAACCTTGGAAATTCAGTCGTTACTTCAAATATCTCTATTTTCCGAATCTCAAAACGTCCCGGACTTCCCGAAGGGTCTATCCGCCAGGCCTGAATACGCCCGGGAGCTTTAATCAGGAGGTCAAAGTCTCGCCATTCCTCTTTGTCCGTAACGCAAACCGTTGAAACTGTCAAATCCTCGGAAAAATTCGGATGTTGGGAATCGGTCCAGTAAACGCCGACGCTCCGATTTTCACCGCGCATGGTCAGGCGCATAATCAATACGCGGCTCCGGTTCTCATCACCCCATTCTTCCGGACTGAAAAGCCGCCCCGGCATATAGAAATACGGATCGTCGCCGAGAGATTCTCCCACCAGAACCCCTTCTTTCGATTCCAGAGAACAAAGATTGAATCCCGAACACATTTTCGCAAATTCGGGCGATTCAAAATTAACGGTTTTCAATGGAGTTAAAATCAGCGGCTCGGCATGCGTCTGATTCCACACGTGAGCGTCTTCCTTCGTTGGAAATTCCAAATCTTCTGAAAACACGGAAAATACGGTCGAAAAACTAATTAAGGCGGCAGAAAATAAAGAACGAAAATTGAAAAATATCATCGGTGATAAT
>CAZWOV010000356.1:3253-3497 GCA_964635645.1 uncultured Planctomycetaceae bacterium
AGGAAAGAAAAATAAAACGCGGCAATCGCCCAAGATACGTTAATTTTAACAAACTTTTTTTCAATTGTCAAGTACTGGAAATTCCTTTTTCAAAAACAATTTGCCCAGGCTTTCAAAACCAATTTGCCCCGGAAAAAAACGCCGACTCTTCCAAAAAATCGATTTTCTCGCCGCTGGAACTCTTGATTTTTTATTTCAATTGCGTATAATCAGAAAATAACGAAAATCTCCGGCTCAAATGCGG
>CAZWOV010000357.1:0-3482 GCA_964635645.1 uncultured Planctomycetaceae bacterium
TGACCGGTCCCATGACTTTGAGCGTTCCGTTATCGACAATCAATTCGCCGGACGTTCCTTTGGAATTTCCCAAAACAAAAGAAATCGCCTCAATATTTCCATTGAGTTCAAGACGTCCTTTTGAACCGGGTTCCATCCCGATGAATATGGAAGACGACGTCAGGTTCGCGCCTTTGGCAATTTTGACGTCCGCTTCGCCTTTTGTTCCAAAACTCGCTGTGGAAATCGTCGTTTTCGGCGAACGAAGTTCAAGTTTGGTTTTGGAGGCGGGGGCGTTGGCGAGAACAAGCGTTTCAAGCGCGTTCTGTTCGCTGTCGATAATTACTTCCGCATTAGGATGTTCGGCCGTCCCAATGACGATTTGGGATGTTTTGGCAGGAGCAAAATTTCTTTCGTTTTCAAAATTACCGTCTTTTCCAATCCATTGACTTGTTTCCGAATTGTCGGAAAGTGCGATAGCCATCAGATCCGGTCGGTCGGTCGTTATGCTGTCGGCGCCCATGTCGAGGACTTTCTTCATGGTTTCCAGGTCGTTTACGACCCAGACCCAAACGCGAACGCCTTCGTCGTGTCCGGCCTTAATGTGTTCGGCGGTCATGTCGGGATGATACATGATATCGATCATATCGGCGCCGGCTTCAATCGTCTTGCGGGCGGCGTTTCGAACGTCTTCGGGAGTCGCCAGTTTTCCAAAGAGGTAGGCGGTTGGAACTTTACTGTTTGCGCGGACTGCTTTAACCGCTTCGCCGCTGAATGAAATAATGAACGCTTTATCCAGCATGTCCGCTTTTTCCAAATCTTTCAGAACCCCTAACGCGGCGCGGGCGTCTTTGATTTCAATGACGGGGTAACATCCGGGACACTTCTTGTGCGTTTCAAGCGCCTGCGGCAACGACGGGATCTTTTCGTTTTCATAGCCGAAAGAATTGGCCGGAACGCAGACCTCTTTGAGTTGGTCCCAGGTCGCTTCTGACATTTTGATATCGGTTTTGCCGTTCGACGTTCGTTTGGTCGAACCGTCGTGCATGAGGCAGATCACATTATCGCGCGTGATGTAGACGTCGCATTCGCTTCCGTCGGCTCCGGCTTCCCAGGCTTTCCGGATGGATGCGAGCGTATTTTCCGGAGCGATTGCCGAGAAACCGCGGTGGGCGACAGTTTTGGGGAGTTCCAGGGCTGAAAGATTAGAAAAAAACGCGATTCCGCAGGTGAAAAACAGCGCGCAACCGATAAGACGCAAAAAAGAAAACTTCATACGAGACTCCTGAAATAAAAAAAGGGGAAAGAGATTCAAGTTTCTTTCCCCGAAAATAATGAAAATTATTTCCACGTGTTTTCGATAAAACTCGTGTATCCATCGCCATTGATAAAGACTGGATGATTCAAAATTTCCAACTGTCTTGAAATGGAAACTTTAATTCCCTGAATATGAAATTCAGAAAGAGCGCGAATCATACGGAGACGGCACTCTTCGCGGTCTTTACCCCAACAGATGAGTTTGCCAATCATTGAATCGTACCAAGGCGAGACGACGTAACCGGCGTGAACATGAGAATCGAATCGGACTCCATATCCGCCGGGGATATTTAATTCTGTGATTTTACCCGGCGACGGAGCAAAATTAAAATTCGAATCCTCCGCGTTAATTCGGCATTCCATAGCATGTCCCCGCGCCTGAACGTCTTTTTGAGAGAAAGGAAGTTTCTCGTTGGCGGCGACATGAAGCTGAGCCTTAATCAGGTCGATTCCCGTAAGCATCTCCGAGACGGGATGTTCAACCTGGATGCGGGCGTTAAGTTCGATAAAATAAAAATTTTCATCTTTATCGACGACAAATTCAATCGTACCCGCGTTTGCGTAACCGACGGAACCGACGAGCTTCACCGCGGCGGCGCACATTTTTTTTCGGGTTTCCGGACCGATATGGGGCGACGGACTCTCTTCAATCAGTTTCTGATGGCGTCTTTGCATTGTGCAGTCGCGTTCAAACAGATGGCAAACGTTTCCGAAATTATCGGCGATGAGCTGAATTTCGACGTGCCGCGGATTCTCAATGTATTTTTCAACGTAGCAGTCGCCGTTTCCGAAACATGCTTTCGCTTCCTGACGCGCTTCGTCGAAAGCCGCTTTGAGTTCATCGTCGGAATAGGCCAGACGCATTCCGCGGCCTCCTCCTCCCGCCGTCGCTTTGATCAAAACCGGATATTTGAACTCATGCGCGATACTTAGAGCCTCTTCGACGGTTTCGACAATTCCGTCGCTTCCGGGCACGGTAGGAATACCGGCTTTTTTAGCGAGAGAACGAGCCGTATTCTTGTCGCCGAGCATAGCCATTGCTTCATGCGAGGGGCCGATAAACTCAAAACCGCAATCGCGGCAGACTTCGGCGAAATGGGCGTTTTCGGAAAGTAAACCGTATCCCGGATGAATAGCTTCCGCGCCGCTGATTTCGGCCGCGCTGATCAGACGATCAATTTTCAGGTAACTATCTCCGACGCGCGGCGGACCAATACAGATTTTCTGATCAGCCATATTGAGATAGGCGGCTCCTCGATCCGCTTCGCTGAAAACGGCAACCGATTCGACTCCCATTTCACGACAGGCGCGGAAAATACGCAACGCAATTTCACCGCGATTGGCTACTAAAATTCTTTGAAACATTTACAAAACCTCAAATTCTGGCAATGTGCGGCAGGATATTCAACGCAGCGGAAACCCTGGAAAACAAGCGAAAGTCGCCCGCGGCGGCCGTTATTAAAATCAGCCGCGAACGTCTACTTTGAAAAGCGGCTGACCAAATTCAACGGCTTCACCGTCTTTGACGAGAACCGCGATGATTTTTCCGGAAATATCCGCGGGAAGCTGATTCATGACTTTCATCGCTTCGATGATGCAGACCGTTTTTCCTTCCGTAACGACGTCGCCAACATTCACGAACGGAGAGGCGTTGGGATTCGGCTTTGAATAGAAAGTGCCGACAATCGGACTGGTGATCAAACCAATGTTTTCATTTTCTTCCGCAACGGCGTTCGTTGAGGAAGGAGCGGCTTGAGAAGAAGGCTCCGGAGTTTGAACGGGCGCAGAAACCGCAGGAACGGCGACTGCCGACGCCGTTGAACAGACCGGAGAGTTTCCGCGGGAAAGCCGAATATGAACTTCCCCGTCCTGAAGTTCGAGATCAGAAAGACCGTATTCTTTCATGATCTGGGCAAAACGACGGACTTTCTGGACTTCAAACACATCGCCAGTCGGAACTTCTTTCGCTTGTTGATTTGATTTCATGATTTTCCTTTTTTGATGAATTAAAATAAGCCGTCTCCGTTCAGGAGAGCCGAATTTCGGTATTTTACGTTTCTGCGCGACGTATCGTACTAATCGACGATCATTTCGTCCAATTCTTTTTCTACGTCGGTAATGAGTTCGCATCCGGAGTCGGTAATGAGAATATCGTCTTCAATACGGACTCCGCCCCAATCCTTAAC
>CAZWOV010000358.1:0-3474 GCA_964635645.1 uncultured Planctomycetaceae bacterium
AAGGCTCCGGCGGCCATTTTAGGACGTTGAAACCAGGCCAGATTGGAAGCGTCGATACTTTGTTCCCATTCCTGCCGTTTTTGAGTCAACCAATTGGCAAACTCCTCTTTCATCTCAGGATTGGGCTGGTCTTTAACGATACCGCGCGTCAGAATATTCGCCCATGCGGCGGAAAAAATTGCGGAAGAAACTCCGTCCGCGACAACCGCGATTCCGAGCGGTTCGCTGATTTGAAAGGAGTCCTGATTCTGGTCCGGATTTTCCGGATCTTTTGCATAACAAAAAGAACGGCTTTTGAAAACGGTCATAATTAAAATTCCTTCATCATTTTCCGGTCATGAATGGATTACCCAATTCAACATTCCAGAAATTTATTTTTAACCAGGCGGGCGGCCTCCATAATTGACTTTTTGACATTTATCTTTAATAAAATTTACGATTGAGTCAGTTTTTGCGCCATTGTGTCAAGGACTTCAAATAGGACGTCAAAATCCATATTAACTATCATGCCGCGGGATTCTTCATGGATTCCGGGCCGAACTCCCGCCAGAAATTCGCGCGCAGGTAAAGCGTCTGTTCTTTCCCACAAAGCGAGAAGAGTTTCATCCGTAGTGAACATTTCATCGTTTGGACAACAAATTCCCGGATGCGGCCGTTCGGTAAAGACCCACTGCTGAAACTGAACGGGAACGTCGAGCGTATTCAGTCGGGCAAGCGCGTCGTCGAAACGATTCATTTGGAATTGTCCCGACGTAATGTGAAGCAGAACCGGCGGAAGTATTTTCTGCGTTTGAACGGCATTCCATTCGCGAATGATTTCTACCGCGCGTTCAAAACCGACGACGGGGTCTGCCGGATACGTTGGCGAACATGCGGTGAATGAAAGTTTTTTGCGCGGGAGGGTAAGGAGACCTCCAATACCGTTGGGAAGATGAATCATTACCGATTCCGCCCGTCCGGCCGCCGCGGCGAGGTATTTGTCGCAGAGGAAGGAGGACCCCAGAGAGGCGCTTACGGCCGACATGGTTCCGTCCTGTTCTTTTCCGTAAAAAACAAGCGCCACGTCGTATCTGCCGCGCCCGCGTCTGGAAATTTCACCGAGCATGAAACGGGTTTTGTCCAGACGGCGATTCCATGTTTCAATTGCCGGCCGGTACATTAAATCGGAAACGGAACGATCGACTAAAAGCGTCAGAAGGGATAAACGGGGGATATCTTTTTCAACAGTACCGATGATTTTGTTTTCCGGAAGAGCTTCGCAACAGAATTTGAATCCCTGCGGAATAATTTCCGACTTGATTTCCGGGAGGTTCTCTACGGACGGAATATCCGCCAGCGAATCGTCTTCGTCTTCCGCGCGATCAAAATCGTCAAAGATGGAATTGACTTCTCCCGTTAGCAGATTCGGCAACTGAATTTTCGTACTTTCCGGCGGGAGCGGTTCTTTGGGGGCGCGCGGCGGAAGGAGTGTGATGCGGGGCGCTTCGTCGGCAGTTTCGACCGGAAACGTTTTGGTTAGCGGGGACGGCGCGGCGGCGTCCCCGTCCCGACAGGGGGAACTTTCAGCAGATTTCGTCGGCGTTGAAGGCGATTCCGGGAGTTGGGGCGAATTTAAGGAACCCGACCGCTCCGGCGCCGCGAAACTTTCCGGAGAAGGAAAACGTTCCTGGATTTCCGGAGAAGGGTCGTTTTTCTCGAGGCGAACGGAGGCGGAAGACGAGAACGAAGGGGGCGTATTTGAAAAAGTCGGCGGGACAGCGTTGGGAAAATGCGCGTCAGGAATCTGGTTCGTAGAAACGGAGGGCGCGGAAGGTTGGAACGGGGAGGCCATTCGCGGCGGCAACGCATTTTCAATATTGGCTTTCAAAACATTTTGCGGAACGCGAACGTCGGAAGAGAATCCGTTCCGAGGCGCCGTCGCCGTTGGGGACAGGGAAAACGATTCGTTTTGAGTTCCTAATTGGGATTGAATCGTTTTCAGGATACTTAACATTCGAACCATATCGAGCATTCGTCCATTATAGACGAGACCTTTTGCGCCGTGAGATGGAAATTCCTGATTTTGGCGTAAAGCCAGAAGCATATGGTCCGTAAGCGGACTACAGGCGAAAAAAAGTTCCTGAACCGGTCCATAGGGGAGGAATTGAGGCAAGGAAGGATATTTGATAGCTGGAACATTCGCGTAAGTTCCGGCATGAAATTGCAGAAGGACGGGAAACCCCTGCGCGATGGAGACATTTCCCAACGGCACGACGGCATTTGCGATGGAGTTGCCGGGTTGAAGATCGGCAATAAAACTGAAAACCAGCGGCGGTATGACCGGCTGAGTATTTTCAGCCCAATCTTGAAGGATTTCTCCCAGATATTGAAAAACATAGCTATGTTCAAGTTTTCCCGGTCCGATCATCGTTTCGAACCAGACGGGAAAATCAACCTGAACGGGCGAAATCATTCGGGTTGCCGGATTGACCGTTTTTCGCGTCCGAGTTTCGATACGAAGCGGACGAGCGATCAGTTCGTCGGAAGAAACCCAGATTTTACCGCTGAAATCAGCTCCGAAACGACTTCCTAATTCGGGTTCTCCGGAAATGTTTCGATGATAGCCGACGACTGCAATATCCATGGGGGGAAGTCCCTCCATCTGGCGAATCGCAGAATTAACCGCGGTCGAAATGCTTTCCAGTTTGGAATGCGTTCCTTCTACGATTCGCATCTGCATTGAGGGAGCTTCCTCAATCAAAAATACTACGCACGCTTTATTCATGTTGATTTCCGCAGTCAGAAAAACAGTATCTTAAAGTTAAAACCCAGGCGAAAGCAGCTCATCGAAGTCCCGGAGCCGCCTGCGTTCCCATGTTCAGAAATTGAATCAGGCAAACCATATCCGCGTTAAACGCCATTCCTCTGGCTCCTGGTTGGAGAGGGAACCCCTCCATGACCGCGTGTTGATAGAAAGTTTCAGGCAAAATGCTCGACATCTCGAACAGATTGTACGCGAGCTGGTCGGGCAGTCCATTTGGCGTAGCGGGGAACATGAAGGAATCGTTTGCCGCCATGGAAAGATGGCAGTTGAAAAGAAGAACGTTTCCGTCGTTTGTCGCCAAGTTTGTGAGAGCTCTTGCGTAAGGCACAGGGTCGCCGTCCTGAGACTCGCCGTCCGTAATGTGGACGACGATGGGCGGAAAGCTGAAGGGATGTTCCTGAATCCATACGGAAAGAAGTTCGTGGGCATGGTAAAACATATGGCACATGGGCGTTCCTCCCTCCGCAACCGGATCAACCCAAACGGGGACTTCGCAGGGAATTTGGAAAACTTCTCCCGTTTCTTCGTCCGGAATCATCTGCATTCTCTGGTCGATTCGAATAGGATTCATTCCAATGTCGGAAATAGAGACGATGGAACGTCCGGCAAGAGGTCCGCGTAAGGCGGATTCAATGATAGGATTTCCGACCATATCGGTACGATATCCAAAG
>CAZWOV010000359.1:0-3464 GCA_964635645.1 uncultured Planctomycetaceae bacterium
AGCAGGAAATCGGCGTCGGCGACTTTTCGCTCGCCGGGAACGCAGTGGCACAGAGCCGCGCGGTCGCCGACGGCAACGATAGTCGGGAAGGAAGCGTCCCGCGCTCCAAGTCTCCGCATGGAAAACTCCAATTCGTCCGCTATCTGTTTTTCCGTCCAGTCGGGACGAAGCATCGCGCGAACGGCATGGAACGCGTTGCGCGCAATTTTAGCCGATTTGCGAATGAGTTCGATTTCCCGAGCGTCTTTAACCTGACGAAGCGATTCAACCAGAGAATCGAGCGGAACGATTTGTTTCGTAACGGAATTCTGAAAACGTTCCAATTCTCCAATTGTGACAGAATTAGTTTCGACGCCAAGCCATGGTGAACTTGAGATTTTTTTCAATTCGTCAAGAATGAACTGAGAAAAACCGCAGGATCCACTGCGTATTGCAAAACGCAGGCCGGGGCATTCTTCCTCGATCTGAATCTCGTACCTGAAATCGCTCAAAAGACATTCGCCTTCCGCGTGAAGCAGGAGGCAACTGTCGTCGCCGGTGAATCCCGTAAGCCAGGTAACGTTTTTCACGTTCGTAACCAGAAATGCGTCGGCATTCTGTTTTTGAAGGAGTCCGCGCAGTTTTTCACGCCGAGCCGCAAAAATATCGCTCATAAGGTTCGTCCCTCTCTGCTGAAAATCGTTTCCAGGGGCGGGAAACGTTTCTTTGGGAAAAGCAAAAAAAGGTTTGAAATGAAACAGGGCGCCGTGAACAGACCTTTCAAGAGGCGTTGGACGCCGGAATACGTCGGATACATTGGGTGCAGAATTCAGTATTCCGATTATAGCCGATTTTTTCAGAAATGCAAGGGGGAGGGGAAAAGAGCGGTTGGAAAGAACGATCGGAAGATTTTGGGGCGGCGGCAGATAAGAAGAGGAGCCGGGCATGAAGAGGGGCCGCGCAAAAGGAGGAGCCGCGCAGGAAGGCGGCTCCCGAAAAAGACAGGTTAATTTTTCGTAAACTCAATTTCATACCATAGCGTTTGGTATTTTGGCGAGAGTTCAATCTCGACGGTTGAGTTTGAAATTCGTTTTGCTTCAAGTTCCATTTTCCGTTCGCATGAACCGGAAAGAGGGAATAATTTAACGGCGACTCCTTCCGGAGCGGGAATCTGGATCCTGGCCGCGATTCCTTCGCACAGGTTTGGACTGGTTCCGCCCGTACGGCCCGAGGTAACGTTCTGATCGATGAGTTCGGCGATTTTTTCGTTTGGAGTATCGTCAAGTTCGTCTTTTTCCCGGGTAATGTCGTCCGGACGGTAAATTCGTATTTTATCGTTTGAGTTTCGGACTAATCCCGTAGCGGCGAGCAGCCATCGTTCGGAATCGTGGGAGTCCGGAGTCTGAATTTTGGTAAGCGAAATGGTTGCCCAGTCGAGGATATTTTTTTCCGGGAACAGTTTTGTTCCGTCGGTAAATTCAAAATTCCTTCCTGCGATAAATCCGGTGAAAACTTTGGTTTTTGGGGAATCGACGAGCAAAAACCCTTTTTTCTCAAGTTCCGCGTTCCAGATTAGCTGGCCGGTGGAGCTTTGAATCGAGAGCTGCTTTGCGTTAAGACGGTCTTTTATTTCCTCTTGCGTCAGAGCGGCGAGTTTCGCGGTTTCTTTTTCGGATGCGTCGGCATTGAGATCCGTCAGCCGCGTTCCGGAGTATTGGGCAAGAGTCAGTGCGGCCGGAGCCTGCGTATCCCGATTCAGGGCTTTCCAGTCGTTTTTGACGCAACAATCGCAGACGGCTTTATGTTCGGTATCAATCGAAAGTCCTACGACGTTTGCTTTTCCGGATTGAATCGCGCCGTCGAGTCCGGATTTCAGGTCTCCTCTTACGAAAAGATTGAAACAGGCGGGTTGGTGGACGAGAGCCGGAGCGTTTCCGTGAATATCGAAGAAAGACGCACGATTCGGGTTAAATACGGAGTGAGTCCATCCGAAGATAAAAACTCCGGCCCAATCCTGAAACGCGGCCTGCGCGGCGATCATCGGGAACCCTTCCGCAAAATAAAGGTTGGGATACGGGTGATTGTATTCGCTGACCGTGTATGGTTTTCCAAGGATTCTTTCTCCTGCAAGGTTGGCGATTGTTCCGGCTCGACCGAAAAAATTAACCAGCGGCCGATTGGAAACGTACCAGTTGTTTCCGTCCCAACTGCGCCCCGGGAAATGAGGATGATTCCAGTAGGAGTGATTATCCGCGTAATCCATTCTTGCCTGCGGGTAGGCCGAGCCGTAGTTGAGTTGGGTTCCGGCGACGGGGTGACGGCATTTCAGGGTGTTTTTTACGAAATGAAACATTTCTTCAGAATATTTGCGTTCCACGTCAAGGATAAACCGCGTGAAATCCTCGCGCATTTCCATGGTATTTTTGTCCGTCGAGAAACGTTTCGGGATAGGAATGTTTCCGAGTTCAAGACGTTTGTCGTCCGAGATTCCGGTCTGTCCGCCTTCCGCGAAAAGAAAATCGTCGAATTCAATCGTAGTTCCGGGATCGACGTAAGCGATTCCAACGCGCGCCCTCGGTTCGTCAAAAGCGGGAACGAAAGCGAAAGAGAACTCTTTCCATTCGGTCGTCAGCTCGATTGGTTCGTCAAGTCCCATGTTGGTCCATGGAGAATCCATTTTGATGCAGGCGAGAGAGGCCTTCTGAGGTTTGTCGGAGCGGGCGCGGAATTTGACGGAGTAGGGCGTTCCGCTTTTCAAGGCGATTCCCAGATAAAAGAACTGGGGTTCCCACGGGTTTTTTCCGATTTTTTCCGGTCTGAAGACGAGTTTTCCGTTTTCAACGGCGAGTTTTCCTTTAGCTCCTCCGCCGAGGGAAAGGGTCCAGACGGATTGAGGCGAATCGAAAGACGGGTTGGGGATCGCGTTTTTGCCAATGGGTTTGTTTTGGCAACGCCAGGCGGCCCGGAGCCGCGCGTTGGCTTTTTCCGCGTCTTCATTTTCGTCTGAAAAATACTTTTTTCGGAGCCATTCGTTCCATTGCTTTTGAAGTTCGTCCCGGCAGTAATCGGGTAATCGGGAGTCGAGCGAACCGCGCTGCCATTGGGAGACCGGGGAATTTTCATTATTGATTTCCACCACGGCTACGCACGGATCTTCGCAGTAACTGAACCCGGTGTACGGATTGACGTGGGTTAACAGGTCGCGGGCGTATTTTTTTTGAAGTTCGATCATCCGCGGCATGAAATAATCCAGTCCTTTGTCGTGTTCCGGCCGCAATTCATAGTCCGGAAAACCGTCTTCCGCGGTGAATTTTCGGGAGACGTGAAGGTTGATGTTGACGTAGACTCCGTTTCGTTTCAACTCGGCGACGAACCAGTCGAGGCGGTCAAGCTTTTCTGGATCAAATTCGCTTTGTTTCGGATAATTTTTTCCCCAGATTTCGCGCATGTCCATATGGTGCAGACGGACGATATTCAGCCCGAAC
>CAZWOV010000360.1:0-3428 GCA_964635645.1 uncultured Planctomycetaceae bacterium
GGCAAAACGCCCCTTTCAATCCGAATCAAATTTTCATCGAACGATTCGCAAATACGGTATCCAGGCGGAACCAGCAAAAATTCCGTTTCATTCCATAACCCGCGCGTAAGTTTACTCAAAATGACGGAGGTGCCCTGAAGAACATCCAGAGTCCATCCATTTTCAGCGGCTTTCCGACGCGCCTTCTCAATGCGCAGGCAATCGCCGGACGGGTCCGTCTTCAAAAAAGCCAGGTTGGAGTAATTGCGCGTCATCCGCCCCAGCTCCTCCCAAAGCCACGGTCCATTTTCCGGTCCATATTTCTCGCAAAAACTCTCTAAAGACTCCCCTGCGCCGCATTGAACCTGAATGCTTTCCGGAGGCAGCAACGTCAAATCCTCACCCAATTCCTGCCATCCTACCGTTTGAAAATATGTTCCAGGACGCTCGAAAAGATATTTTTCATAGGCGGAATTTCCGCCGAAAAATATCGCGATACAGTCGTGAAAACGCGGAACGACTAAAGGAGTCCGTTCCGTCTGCAAACCAACGACCCCGCGGCTGCACAATCCGTAAGCCAACAGTACGGCGTCATATTCGCTTGAACAATCGGCTCTGCGAATCGATTTCTCCAAAGACTCGCGGCGTTCCGAGGCGGAAAGATCGTGAAGGCCCTTCGGAAGAAATTCTACCGAAATTTGAGGAACTCCCTCTTCCGACGCCAATTCTTCAAGAGTTCGAGAAATCTCGTGAGTAAATATTTCGCAAGCAATCAAATGAAATTTCGCCGACATTTCAAATCTCCAACGGAAAAAACTTCCGCGCTGAAAATTCAAAGAAAAAGGCCGCGCAAGGCGGCCCTTCGTTTCAAAAACGTTCGTCAGAAAAAACTTTGAAGAATTTCAACGCGCCTTACTCTTCGCAAACGACGCGGAACCCCACATTGTAGACTTTCTGCCAGGCCGGATAGGGCAAACGATAACCGCAACGGGCCGTCTTGGGCATATCAAACCACGAACCGCCCTTCGCGACCTTTTCATTCGCAGGATCCATCGCATTACGCCCGTCGTCCGCAACATACGGATACGCTTTGTAGTCGGACATGGTCCACTCGTTCACGTTTCCGTTCATGTCGTAAAGTCCCCACGGGTTCGGCTGGTAACAGGCGGTCGCTTTGCCGGGATCAACCGTAGCGGGCGCGTTCTGATGCGTTTCAAAATGCCATCCGGGAATCATCTGTCCGTCGTCGACGTCCTTTACGCGCTTCCAGAACGCTTCGTACTCGGCATGCTTGACCGGTTGCGGATTCACGCCTTTGCAGACGAAAAGATCCAGATTTTTGTCCGCCAGGTTCGCATACGGACCAAAATCGGCGTCCAAACCGCCCCACCAGAACGGAGAATCCTTCCCGGCCTTCGCCGCCCATTCCCATTCCGCTTCAGTCGGAAGACGGAATTTTCGACCCGTTTTCTCTGAAAGCCATTTGCAGAACTGAACGGCTTCATTCCACGAAACGCGAATTACCGGTTGCTGCGGGAAATTATGCGCGTAACCGGGCCACGTGTGATCCTTCCACTGCTGATCAATAAAGCGGCTGTCATGATGCGGGTCAAACAGACGGTACAGTTCGTTCGTAACCTCCGTCGTCATCATAAAGAACGGCTTCTCAATCGTAACTTCATTACGATTCGCTTCCGCCGGATGTTTGCAGTCGTCGCCAATGACGAATTTACCAGCGGGAATCTTCACCAACTCAATGGTAACGTCGTCGCTGACCGCGACCGTCGTCTTTTCGCCCGCGGAGCTGTTCACGACCGTTCGGAAACCTTCGGGAGCCTTCGTATTCGGCTCAACCCATTTTTCAGGTTTCTGCCATTCCGGACGGTTCGTTTTCATGAAACTCCCCTTTTCGGGGTCGTCGTGGATGTTCGCGTACATCGAGCGGATTTCCTGAGTACGCTTCGCCATCGCTTTCACATGGTCGGAATTACCGCGGAACGCTTCGGAAACTTCCGTCCACGTCGCATGATACGGACAGTTCATGTCCACCCACAAGGCCAACGAGCGGAACGCAAGGTCGTCAAGTTTCACATTGTAGTGATTACCGTCTCGAAGCATCTGGAACAACGGCGACGTATTCGTATGATACTCCATCGGATAGAACATATGCACGTCGCTTTCCGGACCGGGTCGGCGAACGTACGGAATCAGGTCGATATACGATTTACCGTAGTGACCCTCCCACTCGTTGCTCGGACGGCTGGTATCGGCAAAGTTTGGACGACCTTCTTTTGAACCGTCGTGGCACCCGACGCAGTATTTATCCAGAACGGGCTGAACTTCGCGATTGAATCCCATCGGACGCGATTCGCCGTTAAATTCCTCAATCTTACTGGGAGCCTTAAGCATGGCTATCGTACGTTTGGCCGGAGTCACGCTGTTCTGCGATTCATGGCACCCATTGCACGTAACGCCTTCGCCCGGCATACCGACCAGCCACGAACGCATGAGCTGAACGGCGGAACCGTTTTCATCAAGAGGCTGAACCGCGATCGGCGTATTGGCCGGAATTTCAAAGAAGGCGGAGCCGTCTTCGTAAACCGGAACTTCGCCAATGAGAATTTTGGAGTCCCAGCTGGCTTCAATACCCATCATGTTATGGTTTCCAATACCGCGATAGCCGTACTGGTAACCGAACAGACGGAGCTTCTTCACGATACCGCGCGGCAAACCGGCGAGACCAGGACCGAAATAAACGTCCGTCAGGAACGCCGTCGCGTCTTTCTGACCTTCAATCAGACGGCTCGCGACAACCGGCGGAGTCTGACGTTCTTTCAGAGGCTGCGGCTCAAAGAGACCTTTGTTGGGAAGTTCTTTAATAAGAAGCATATTGTCAAAGGTATCGACAAGATAAAGTCCCCACGGAGAATCCGGCTTCATTCTGGCAGATACCAGGAAATAGTCTTCGCTGAGCGGGAAGGGGAAAAGGAATTTCGGCCAGGAAGCGTCCACAAGCGAGTCCATGATTTTGCCTTCCGGCTTTTTATCGCGGAACGGAATCTGCTGAACGACGCCGTCGATTTCCTGACGGCCTTTACGCGGGTCAATAACGTAGAGTTCGCCCTGACGCTGCGCCGCGCCGTGGTGACCGGTAACGATCGTAACGAATTTCGCGCTGCCGGGAATCGGTTTGGCATAGAACATGGAGTTTGGCCAATAGGAGTTCGAACCGTAGTATTCCTTCTGGTCGGAACCGTCCGGATTCATGTGCATCATAATTCGGGTAAAGTAGTGGTTATCGTCCACATACTCCCAACGCAGATACATAACGCGCCCGTTATTGAGCGTAATCGGGCACCAGTCCTGGTCCTGCTCAAAGGTAAGCTGACGGGTCGTTTTACCGTCCGCTTCCACTCGGAAGATATTTCCAACGTGACCGGCGCCGCCGA
>CAZWOV010000361.1:0-3417 GCA_964635645.1 uncultured Planctomycetaceae bacterium
CCCGGAAATATTGAAAACTGAAGAGCAGGATCTTCAGTGGTTTGGGGAGCTGCTCAATCCGCGGTTCATTCAAAAACGTTCGGAAAACGGCGGCAGACAACCGCGC
Source organism: uncultured Planctomycetaceae bacterium (assembly GCA_964635645.1). Taxonomy (GTDB): domain Bacteria; phylum Planctomycetota; class Planctomycetia; order Pirellulales; family Thermoguttaceae; genus RGIG3701. The sequence continues at coordinate 107 of CAZWOV010000361.1, forward strand.
GAGATTACTGAACTTTTGATTTATCGCCAGCTCCTTCTCAAACAGCAGGAAAATATTCAAACGCAAAACAAACAATACGAAAAAATCCACTCTGAACAGGCCGAATTGGAAACGGAATCGCAGAAACTGGAAGAGGTTGTTCGTCAGCAGAAACACAAAATCCGGATTTTGGAAATTGCGGCAAATGTTCATGACGTCTGGGAAAAAAGAGCGGAAGTCGACGCGCAGATTGTGGAGTTTGGAACGCAAACGCCGGAATTGATGGATATTTCGGATCGTACGATTGAAATTTTTACGGAAAATCGAGGAAAACTTTCAAAAATTCGTCAGGAAACGACGGAATTGCGGCGGAAACGCAACGAGTTGCGTTCGGTCCTTGAGGAACTGAAGCAGAAAAGGGAGAGTATTTCTTTGAATATTCCTCTTCTTCAGAAAGCGTCGGCGCTTGAAACCTTTTTTCAACAGCAGGAATGGATTGAGACGCTTCGCGGACGGCTTGACGATCTGTACCGTCAGCAAATGGATTCCGAGGCGCAGCTATCTATAGATTATCGCCGCTTGGGAATTCAACTTCCTGATTTTTCAAAAGTTTCTTCAGAACAGCCGGTGGAGGAAATCTTTCCGTACGATGTGCGTACTTTACGTTCTCTAAAGACTCCGTCGCTTGAAATGAAGCGTATCCGAAAGCAGATTCACACAGTGAAAAAGCGCCGATTGGAGCTTTTGCGGAAGTCCGAAGAATCGGCGTTGAAAATTGGAGCGTGTTTTAGAGCGTGCCGGGAACGGGTTGCGTCTCGTCCTGAAATTCAGACGCTTCCGGAAATGACCGGATTTCCGGAGATTTTTCTTTTCTCCGAGCAGGACGGCGCGGACAAAACGGAGACGACGGCGGAACAGGGAAAGAATCAGGCGTTGAGCGCCCTGAATTCCAGAATCGTTCATGAGATACCGGAAGAGATTCTTGATCCTGGAAAGAAATCCGGCGGTATGTCGTTTCCGTCTGTTAACGCGGAAAAAAACTCTTTGGGGTCGCAAATGAACGCGAACGCCGCTTCTCGTTTTCTTGGGGAAGTTCTCGGTTCCGGGCGCCGTTCGGAGATCCACTTTCAGCAGTTAGCTCAGGCGCTTTTGAATTTCGCAAAACAGGAAGAAGAAAAAACGCAGAAAATAAAGGGGCAGTTGCTTTCCATTCAAGAACTGGCGCTTCAAGGCGGAACGTTTACGTTGGGATTGACGCTGGTTCTTTTTGAGCTTCTGCGTCTGACCGGTCTCTTGGGAAACGCGGGAGGCGGCGTTCATTTTCTGGTTTTCCTTGTTGGAGCGGCGATGTGCCTGGGAACGGTTATTGGACATTGGGCAGTAAAACAAAAACGCGCGCTGGAAATTCTGCAACTGGAGCAGTCTCAAATAAGTACTCGCCAACAACGCGACCGTTTGCTTCGATTGGCGTTTGCTGAACGCGAACCGGAGGCGGCAACACTTTCGTCGGAAAAGCTTCTTGAATTGACGAAAAAGGAAATTCAGGACCTTGGTCAAAAAATGGAATTTCTTGAGAATGAACTGAAAGAAATGGAGACGGTCAGTTCCGTTCAGGCGCAAAGAGAAGCGTTTCAGGCAGAGGCGAAACGTCATGCGGAAAGATTGAAAAAGTTGCGCGAAACGTTTGTTCAGGCGCAAAAAAGGAGAGAAAAAGTTCTTGTTTCCTTAAATTTACCTGAAAATTGGAATTCGGCAAACATACGGCGATTGATCGACGCCTCGGACCGAATTCGTGAATTGTGGCGAAGGCGAAGCCGCGATTTGGAGGATTTTTCTCTTTATTCTCAGGAATTGAAATTACTTGCGGAGCGTTTGGAAAAACTTTTGCCGCTGTTTGGCGAAGATTGCGTTCAGTCTCTTAAGGGCGGCGACGAACGTTTTCCTTTCGTGAATCAGGTTTTTTCTGAAATGAAAAGCAGGCTTGAAAATGAAGCTTTGCGCAGACAGGAGGCGGAACAGATTGATGAAAAAATTTCAGAGGTTCGTTTACGCTTGAGAAAAATCAAAGCGGAAGGTGAGAAAAAAGCTCAATTTCGAGCCAAAATTCTTGAATTTTCAGAAGTTCAGGATGAAAAATCGCTTCGACTTACTCTTGAAAAGCTTGCGGTCCTTCAGGAATTGCGCGCCAGGCGGAGAGAACTTCAAAAAAATATCGATCAAGCTCTTGATTTTTCATGCACGGAATCGATGCTTTGGGAGGTTTACGAAAAATATTCTCCCGAACAAATTGAGGAAAGAAAGAAAATTTTGACCAACGCTCTTTCTGAAAACGAATTTCAGCTTGCTTCTTCGAGGAAAAGGATCCTTGAATGCAGAACGATTATCGAGAAAATCATTACCGACGATTCGCCGCTTCGTATCCGTTTTGAACTTTCAAAAACCGACGCTCAAATTGGGAGAGCGGTAAATTCGTGGCGCGTATTGGCCATGACGCAGCGTCTTGTCGAGACCATTCAGAAAACCTATCAGCAGAAACGTCAGCCGAGAACTCTTGAAAGAGCTTCCCGATTCATTCTTCAGATGACGGATGGAAAATATGAACGGGTTTGGACTCCGGTGGATGAAGATCTTTTGTTTATTCAGAGGGCGGACGGGCATATTTTTTCTACTGAGCAGCTTTCCATGGGAACAAGGGAACTGCTTTATCTTGCGATTCGGCTTGCCCTTATTGAAGAATATCGTCAACAGAATACGGCTCTGCCGATTATTCTGGACGATATTCTGGTTAATTTCGATCGTCGGAGGGCGACCGCCGCGGCTAAAGTTCTGACTGAATTTGTCGGCGAAGATAATCAGATCTTTTTTTTCACGAGTCACGAACATATTCGGGAAATATTCATGAAGGAGAACGCGCTGATTTGCGACATGGAAAACTGATTTCCCTGATTTGCGACGTCTGATTTGCGACGTGGAGAAAAGTTAAATCGAGTTTTTGAGTTTTCATTTTTTCGTGTATTTCGTTAAATTTCCGTTTCCGCCTGAAATTTTATGGACCGAAAACAAAGCAATGACGATTATTTGATACGGCGGGACGTATGGTAAGTTAGACGGGAATTTTCCAATACGGTCTACAGACGTACTCGTGGGGGTTTCTTTTAAACAGGTAAGAGTAAACGAATGTCGCAGGAACCAGAACGTCGAAAACTTAATATTCCGGAATTTCCCAAAGGAGAATCAACCTGGTGGGTTCAGGGGAAAGATACCAAATCAACCTCGTCGAGACGCAAAGCCGCAAAATTGCGTTTTTATTGGGTGGTGTTCGTTTCAATTAT
>CAZWOV010000362.1:0-3403 GCA_964635645.1 uncultured Planctomycetaceae bacterium
ACGCCGGTTAAATTTGCAGATGAAAACCACCTTATGCAGATAATTCAGAGGATTGTCGCAAAGGTCGGTCGTCGCGTGGACGAACAGACTCCGATGGTGGACGCCCGGCTTGCGGACGGTAGCCGCGTTAACGCCGTCATCAAACCGCTGGCGATTAATGGTCCGGTTCTTTCTATTCGTCGTTTCGGAAACATTCCGTTGGCAATTGAAGACCTGATTGCGTTTGGTTCCGTTCCCCGACCTGTCGTTCATCTTCTTGAAGCTGCCGTTCAGGGGAAAATTAACGTCATGATCAGCGGCGGTACCGGTTCTGGAAAAACGACGCTCCTGAATTGCGTTTCGAAATTTATTCCGATGGGAGAACGTCTTGTGACCGTGGAGGATTCTGCGGAACTGAAACTTCAGCGCGAACATGTGGTTTCTCTTGAATCTCGTAATGCGAATAGCGAGGGACAGGGGGCAGTTACGCTTCGCGATCTGGTCCGAAACTCGTTAAGAATGCGTCCAGACCGTATTATTCTTGGGGAAGTTCGCGGACCCGAGGCCCTCGATATGCTTCAGGCTATGAATACCGGTCATGAAGGTTCTCTCACGACGATTCACGCTAATGGAATCCTGGATTCTCTGTCTCGTCTTGAAGTTATGGTGAGTATGACCGGACTTGATATTCCGGTTTCCGTTATTCGCCGTTACGTCAGTTCTGCAATTACTCTGGTGGTTCAGCTGGCCCGACTTCGCGGCGGTGTGCGTCGGATTATGAATGTTTCCGAGATTACCGGTTTTGAGGGCGATCGTTATCAAATCAACGAATTGTTCCGTTTTACTCAGCGCGGCGTGGATCTTTCCGGAAACGCCGTTGGAACTTTTTGTGCAACCGGTAATAAACCGAAGTTTCTCGAGAGACTTGAGGAGCAGGGGATCAATCTTCCTGACAGTTTGTTTGAAGCGCGTGAGTTTTGACCTGGGGGGTTGGCATGGACCGATACATTCAACTTATTAATTCTGTTTTTCAGGGAATGCCGCCGTGGGCTGTCGCTTTAATGGTTTTTACGGCTGTCCTTTTCTTCTTCCTGGGGGTCTGGTTAATCTGGAATGGATTACGCCGAAAACCATCGCAGGAAGAGCTCCAGAAAATGGAAATCGAACAGGACGAACTGGAAACTGTTGCAAAATTAACCGTCCAGGATCGACGGAACGGTTTTGATCGATGGTTCTCCGTTCTTCTGGAAGAGAGCGGTTCCAATCTTCAGCCTCTTGCCGCCGCCCTGATTGTTTTAGGGATTCTGATTTTTTCGGCGGGAACGGTTTTTATCGTTTCAGATAATATCGAACTTTCCGCCGGCGTCGGTTTGATCTGCATGGTCTTTCCGTTGATATTCTGGTCGCTTCGACGAACATGGCGTATCGGTCGAATGAGAAAGTATTTGCCGGAAACGCTTGAAGCGGTAGGAGACGCTATTCGCGGGGGGATGACGATAGAGGAAGCCGTTAAAATGGCGGCGGAACAGATCGACGAACCTCTCAAGACGGAATTTTTCCACGCCAGCCGTCAGCTCGAAATGGGACAGGCTCCGACGATGGTAATGAATCGTATGGCGCGTCGAATTCCGATTTCAGAATTTCGTATTTTTTCCACGGCCGTGTTGGTTCATCGCACTACAGGCGGTAACCTGGCGTTTCTGGCCGAGCGTTTGGCGCGTTCCGCCCGCGACCGTTCAGAATTTAACGGCCATTTAACGGCCATTACCGCGGGAAGCCGAATGTCAATTATCGGGTTGGTTATAGTTACGATACTGGCGCTTATGATTCTATGCGGGCTTGATACGTCTTATCTGTACAAATTCGTGCTGAATCCGTACGGTCCGTTGCTCATCGGTATTTCCACGTCGCTTTTTATCATTGGCGGATTTTGGGCGTGGCAAATTATGCGAGTACGTTATTGAACGAATTGCGAAGAGTATTGGATTTTGTGAACTGAAAATCGGTTTTTGGGAATTGGAAATTTCACTTTTTGATAGAGAGCAGGAAAAAGGATGAACGTAGCGCCGTTTGTTTTGTCGCAGTTGGAGAGTCAGAATATGATCCTTTTTGTGATGATTGCCGTTGGTTTAACGACGACGTTGATCTTTTTTCTGATCTTTAAATTCCTGACCCGTCGTGCGACTGGCGATGAAGACGAACGTTTTGTAGAAGAAGATGGAATTTTTGGCCGTCTGACGCCTGGTTTGGCCAATGTTCTTCCGGAAAGCGAAAAGGAAGACCAGGATTTCCGTCTTCTGCTTCGTCAGGCAGGTTTTTACAGTTTCAGCGCGCGAAATTCCGTTTACGCAATGCGCCTTGTTCTTTTCCTTCTGCCGCTTTTTGCCGGTCTTTATTTCGGCGTTCTTTTTCCCGATTTCATGCTCAAGTACGCGGGAATTGGAATTTTCGTCGGCGCGACGCTTTCGGTTATTCCTCGACTTTATGTTTACTGGGCGCGTAAAAATCGTATTGAGAAAATTCGCTCCGGAATTGCGGATACGATGGATATGTTTGGAATGTGCGCCAGCGGCGGTATGACGATGAACGAAAGTCTTAAGCATATTGCGGACCAGATGGGCGAGTATCCTGAATTGATGCAGGAGCTTCGAATTCTTCGGCGCCAGATAGATCTTGGATCTCTTGAGCAGGCGTGCGCCGATTTGATGCAGCGCGTCAATATTCCGGAAATGCGTCAGTTCTGCTACCTTTTGACGCGCAGTTCCCGACTTGGAAATCAGACGAACAGTACTCTTATTGAACAGGCGGACCATCTTCGGGCCATGCGCCGTCATCACGCTTTGGCGCAGGCCAACAAAACGCCGACGAAACTCGTGTTTCCGCTTTTGTTCTGTTTTGCGCCGGCCGCGTTAATTATCCTTCTTTCTCCATCATTAATGACCATTTATGATTTTATGGTATCTAAAGAAGGACGTCAGGCGACGGAAAATGCGGAAATAATTTCAAGTAACGCGGATACTGTCGTCGGAGTCGATTTAGAAACGATAAAAGCAAACGGAGTCAACGAGCAGTGACTTTTTGAAAATGGAAATTTAAAATGCAAAACGCAGCGGGAGAAAGTTCCCTGCTGGTAAGACGGTAATTCGCAATTTTCTTGGAACAGGTATGATTTCGGTCATGCCTATTCTGTTTTTGTCAGTACGTCAACGTGAATAAAGCCGATGAGGTCATAAGAGATATGAATATTCTGTTTCCTCTTGCCGCTGGACTTGTCGGGCACCTGCCTTGAAAGCCATCTGAGTGCGTAAGGGATAAGCTCCGCAAGTTTGCTCTTTTTCTTTACTCGTTGGATAAACTGTTCTAAATTCTCTGCCTGTCGTTCCTGTTCTTCGATGACCTGTTGCAGACTTATGACCTCAGCCTT
>CAZWOV010000363.1:0-3397 GCA_964635645.1 uncultured Planctomycetaceae bacterium
CGCCTTCGGGTCGTCGTTATCGGTACTTAAAGCGGTCAGAAGATTAAATCCCATCACGCCCATAGGATGAATCATACTGTGAGTACCGCCGCTTATCATGATATCGGCGTCGCCCCGGCGAATAATTTCCGTGGCTTCCCCGACGGCCTGAACGCTTGCGGCGCAAGCAGTCAAACAGTTGCTGTTCGGCCCCTGAGCGTTAAACAAAGCGGCAAGGTGTGCGGCGGGCATATTGGGACTCTGCTCAATTTCCGACTCGGCATTGTAGCATTCCATGCCCTTGCGAATAAATTCATAAACGTCAAATTCGCGACCGTTCATTTCACCGGCCCGAATTCCCGCCATCATCATCGCAACGGCGGTATTGAAATCCTGCTGTCCTTCACCGCTCCCGGTATAAACGCCGAAACGAAGCGGATCAAAGGAAAGATCCATGATTCCAGAGTCGGCAACCGCCTTTTTCGCGGCCCCGACGGCGAACTGAGTATGAAGTCCCTGATTTGCCCAATACGCAGGATTTTCACCAACTTCGGAAAGATCCCAGTTTTTAACTTCAGCCGCGATTTTAGTCGGAAAACTCGACGCATCAAAACGGGTAATATAGTCGACCGCAGACTCGCCAGCCAAAAGGCGCTTCCAAACCACATCAACATCCGAACCCAACGGGGTGACGCATCCGATCCCCGTAACCACAACACGTCGTTTCATTACGAAACCCTCCGCTTACTCTCTCATGAGGCCATTAAAAAATAAACCAAACAACACTGGGCTGAAGAAATCAGTTCTTAAAGCATTCCGGGATACTGATCGGCGTGACGCCGTCAGCTTCAACCCCCACTTCATAAACATGAAAATTGAAAAAGAGATGTTTATAGTCCTCAATCGTAAACAGCTCTTTATCAGCAAAGACGCCGGTACGCAAATAAGCAAACATCATTTCAAATTCGCCATGAAGTTTATCGCCAATATGACTCGTAGCAGTAATGGAAGCGCCCGTCTCAGAGATATTCTGAACCTGGACATGGTATGTCAGGACGTTTCCGGGAACGGCTTCGCAATAAAAAACAGCTTTAACGAGCTTGGCCAGTACGACCTTTTCTCGACATTCGTTAAATTCATTGATAAGTAGACCGCCTGTCTGCGCAACGCCCTCGACGACGAGAGAGTGAGGCATGATCGGAAAGTACTCGTAATGATCATGCAAATGCGACTCTGAAAGCGAAATGCACTTCACAGCCGTAGCACGGGTTCCGCGCACAAATTCCGTATATCGATCGATCCAATACCAACGCATAGAAATACCTTTTTACAATAGAAAAAATAAATCGCGAATACCGCCGAACCCGACGGTATTCAGATTTAAGCGAAAATCAGTTCTGATTCAATTTAAATTCAACAAAACGGCACATATCAGCAACCGTCAAGCGGCTCGAGAATTCCTGAACGACAGGATTTTTCTCAAACTCGGTCAGATCAATGAACGGAAGACGTTCGCGCAGAGCGGCAAGACCTTCAGCGGTCAGGCGGTTATTCTGAGCGAAGGTATCGTTTGTGAAGATATCTTCGGGAAACAGCTCGCCGCGTTCGACTTTAATATTAAAGGCTTTCTCGAGACGAAACACGATGTCGAGGAAGTCGATCGATTCCGCGCCGAGGTCGCCGACAAGGGTCGCTTCTTCCGTCACTTCGTCTTCGTCAACGCTCAAAGCTTCGCAAAGAGTTTCCTGAACCTTTTCAAAAATTTCAGCTGAAATTGCCATATTTATTCTCCAAATGACGTTTTCCAAAAAACAACTATAAAGCACAAAGCGAAACGCCTAAGACTTCACAGCCTAAACACAATTAATATCTATTTTTTTCATCGGCAAAATCGCCGGAACTCGTTTACTCCTGCGGAGCAATCAATTTATAAATACCCTTGAGTTTATTCACAAGAGCTTCGTCCTTCCAGGCTCTGGCCGGATAATCGCGCCCTATATTATGGTGACTGATAACAAGACGCGCAGAAAGGGCCTGAATATCTCCCAGCCAACCTTCCGCCTTAACTTTCGTTTCTTCGTCGGTACGACTGATAATTTTAATTTTAAGAGTCAGGGTTTCGCCAGGCTGAACGAAATGATTATACTTAACGTTGCGCGCTTCCTTAAGGGAAATCACGCTATTCGAGTAATTATCCGTAATCCGAATAAGCCACGCGGCAGACTGAACCATCGCCTCAAGCATCATCACGCCGGGCATAACGGGAAAACCGGGAAAGTGGTCTTCGAGATACTCTTCGGCAATCGAGAGGTTTTTGGTAGTTACAATCGATTCGCCCGGAATCAATTCGACAATTCGGTCAATAAGGATAAATCGCATTTTATTTTTCCAAAATGAAATCGGATCATGGATTGCCGCGTCACTGCACTCCGAAAAAACTGATTTTCTGTCAAATCGGTATTGAACAGCGTCCGGCTTTAGTCCGGAATGTTATCTTTTACAATATTTTAGCAAAATTCGGATGAAATCCGACAAATAATCTCGCGAAACTTTTCATTTCCGCCCGTACCCGCATTGAAAATCGGCGAAAAAAATCATTCCTTCGAATCGCCAAACGATTCTTTTGATTTTTTCGCAGAACCGTTTTTTCTCTCGTATATTTCAAGTTCCGACACGGGAACAAGCTTATGGAGACGATCTTCCGTTTCAATGTACACCTGCTGGGCAAGGATCTCGTAACCGACGACCCGACCGACCGCTCCGTCGTGCCGAACTTTTGCGCCGACCGGGGGCAATTCGGCAAGCAACTCTTCGTAAACGGGATACTCGTAACGCAAACAGCACTTTAACCGACCGCAACGTCCGGAGATTTTGGACGGATCCAACGTTGCCTTTTGCAGTTTCGCCATTTTCATCGAAACAGGCGGCATCTCCGTCAGATAAGTATTGCAGCAGCATTCCTTCCCGCAATCGCCGTAATCAGCCAGGAGTTTCGCTTCATCGCGAACGCCAATTTGCCTCATTTCAATCCGAGTCTGAAATTCCGTGGCCAAGACCTTGACCAGTTCGCGGAAATCAACGCGCCCCTCGGCAAGATAATAAATAACAATCCTTTCGCCGCCGAAAATATGCTCGATATCAACCAGGTGCATTTGAAGCCCAAGACGCGAAATGCAATTCAGACAGATCTGAAATTCCTCGGTTTCATGGAAATGAATCCGATTAAACTCATTCGCATCTTCCCCCGTCATCAGCCGGACGACGGAGCCGCGGGTAATATCTTTCGGAAAACGATTTAAATCGCCGTCGGCCAATTCGCACAGAACCTGAGCGATTTCAAGTCCGCGTTCCGATCTGATCACGACATAATCTTCCCTTTTCAGGACTCTGCGCCCGCCGTTCCAGGAAAAAATTCCAT
>CAZWOV010000364.1:0-3394 GCA_964635645.1 uncultured Planctomycetaceae bacterium
AAGGAAAGCCGGGTCTTCTACATTCCCCAACAGGACGAAGATCTCAACCGCGATTCCGTCGTCCTCACCGTCTGCCCCCGTTGGCTCTTTGAAATTCGCGGCGATTGGAAAAATGAAAAATGCGTCGAATATATTACCTTTCAAAATCTGACCTTTTCCTATTCCGACGCGGACCTTTCGCCCGACTACGCAAAAAGCGTTCAGGGCGCTCATACTCAACGCGGAACAATTAACGCGATTGGGATGACTCATTCAAAAATCATCAATTGCGAATTTTCTCATCTTGGAGAAAACGGAATCACACTTCTGGAAGGCTGCGCTGAAAACATTATTGAACGAAATCATGTTTTTGACGTCGGCGGCGGCGGTATTTACTGTCCGGCCGTTCCCGAGGGAGGGAATCCGCATCCTCTGGCCATCACCCGCAAAAATCGAATCGAAAACAACCTTATTCATCATGTCGGAGCGATCTTTCATTCTGCATGCGGAATCTTCTTTGGAGGCATGGCGCAATTTAATCAGGTCCTGAACAACGACGTTTCAGACACAACCTGGGCCGGTATGCAGTTTGGATGGAGCTGGGGATCCGGACCGGCCTGGTCCAACCACAATGACGTTGGCTGGAACCATATTCATCACATTTCCAGAGGAGTAATGAACGACCTGGCGGGTATTTACACTTTGGGAGATACCGACGGTTCGCGACTTCACCACAACTGGATTCACGACGTCTACCGATTTACCAGAGACTCGGAAGGATACGGAGGCTGGGGACTCTATACGGACGCGGGAACTTCGCGTCTGACCATGGACCATAATCTGGTTCACGATACTCAGGACAGCGGGCTTCATATCAACAATTACGCGTATCCTTACGGAACGGTCGTTCGGAACAATATTTTTGCTTTTGCCAACGTTCCCGGTTTCGTTCGCAATGCGGACATGAGTACGGACAAGGAATTCGGCGTTTCTATTGAAAAAAATATTAACCTGAACGCCGTCAATGAAATGTTCATGGGGGGCGGTTTCCGAACGGGCGACCCCTCGCTGCGGACGTCGCAAAACTGTTACTGGTCCACCGTTGGAGACGCGGAATTTTTAGGACAATCGCTCTCTAAATGGCAGAAAAACTCCGGGCTTGACGCGGGCAGTATCGTCGCCAATCCGCGTTTCGTAAACGCGGAAAAACGTAATTTTCGACTCTTGCCCGACTCGCCGGTCTTTGCTCTTGGTTTCGAACCGGTTGATATTCAGCCGCTCGACGGCGAAATTCCACAGAAATCGGCCGTTCGCGCGGGACTTTACGGAAAAAAGAGATGGGTTTCGCTTGCCTCGCGCGTAAAGCATCGGCCGTGTCAATATCACGTTCCGGACATTCAAAACGAACCTTTCTTCATTGATTTTGAAAACCTCGAAGCCGATGAATTACCCCCGGGAACAACATATTATCAGTCTCTTCCCGAACCCTCCGCGATTTCGCCCGTTCGAGTCGTTTCCGAACAGGCCGCGGCGGGAAAAAATTCGCTTAAAGTCACGGATTCCAACGCTCACGCTAATTCCTATGATCCGCACGTCGTTATTCAAAGCGCTTTTCCCGTCGGAGCGATTAAACTTCAATACTCGCTCCGCCTTGAACGCGGCTCCGCCGTTCAGTGTGAAACTCGCCAGTATTCGCAGGCAAGAAGATTTTACGAATCGGGACCGCAATTCAATATTCAAACAGACGGACGGTTTACCGTCGCCGGACAGAACCTGACGACGTTGCCTCACGGCGAATGGATTATGTTTACGTTCCATTTTCCAAGTGAAATGAGTCTTGAAGTTCAAAAATCCATTGAACGCTTTAAATCGCAAAAAGGGGAAAACGTGAAAATTCCAAATCTTCCCGTCGATTATCCGCGTCAATGGACTCTGGACGTTACAACTGCCGACGGACAATCAAGAACTTTTGGGCCTTTCCAGCTTTCAGAACATTTCAAAACTCTGGAATGGCTCGGATTCCTTTCGTTTGGAGAACCGGAGGCTTCTTATTTTCTCGATGAAATTTCAGTTTCACTCGAAAAATAAACTTTACGCAAAAGATTTTTATCGACAATTCAGTCCTTCTTTAATAAAATAAAAGAAAAGAAAGAAATCGAGACTATGAAAGAATATCAATTTGGCCAGGCGCTGGTCATGAACCGCATGAATGGCGAACCCGCCGTGGAATCTGGCGTCGCGACGCTCGCTCGCGATGAAAACAATCTCATCGTCGTCGCCGTCATGACGGATTCCGACATATTTAATACCGCCCAAAAGAAAAACGAACGTACCTGGACTACCGGCGACGCTCTAGAATTCTTCTTTCAACCGGCAGACCGACGCGATTATTACGAACTTCACGTAACGCCGAATCAAAAAACCCTTGAACTTCACATCCCAAGCGTCGAACAGCTCCGCGTCGTTCCTTTCGAAAAACAGTTTTTCGACTCTGGATTCAAGTTTTCCGCGGAAATCCTGGACGGGCAGTGGAAAGCGCGGATGGAAATCCCTTTTTCCGCTCTGGGAATTACGGACCCCAAAGGAGGACGCTTCACTATCTGCCGCTACAATTGGAACAAAGAGTGGGAAGAACCTGAACTCACCTCGATTTCCCTTTTTGCCAATGGAACATTCCATAGTCCTGAAGAATGGTTCGTGATTAAATAACGCGACCGCTGAAAATTACGGCGAGATTACCGCGTTTTTTAACGATTGGGATGATTTAACCTGCCGTTTACTAAATTTTGCCGTTTTTTTCATCAAATATTCCCAAAAAACACCGATTTTAATAAAAAAACTTCCGGGGGGGCTTGCGAAAAAGTTAAAAATAATGTATATTTATTTTTAAGTAACTAATTTACTCAACTTCCCTATCGAAGGAAATCAGAAATGAATTATTGGCAAATACTCAAAGCGATTACGCCCGTCTGGGTCGTCCTGTCTTCCTTTGCGTATTGCCTATGGGGAGCCGCGCCTTTTTGGGGCGGAACCTTCGCCTTTATCGTTTGCGTTTGCGGCGCGTTCATGTCTGAATACTTAATGGAAAAGCTTACCAGGTCGAAAAAAATCAATTTGGGACCGGCTTTTCTTTTCAGTTCGCTCCCCCGTACCATAATTCCGCTGTTTTTTCTGGTTTTTTCGCTAAAATATTATCATTACGCCCTAGACAAAATTACACAATATGCTATAATTAGTTCATTTGTCGCATATTATTTACTCGTGCTTTTCGTCACGGTTCGTTTAGCAATAAACAAAATTCGATCGCAGGAAAAATGCCCTCGTTGTTGACTGCGTATAAAATTATGGTTGCCGCCTCTGAAAGCCGGGGGGTAACCGTAAGAATTTCAAAACGCCGCTTCGTCGCCCTGAATCA
>CAZWOV010000365.1:0-3383 GCA_964635645.1 uncultured Planctomycetaceae bacterium
TTCTGGATTTACGTTGGTTGAACTTCTGGTTGTTATTGCGATTATCGGCATGTTAATGAGTCTTTTGTTGCCGGCGGTTCAGCAGGCGCGGGAAGCCGCCCGTTCGGCGCAGTGCAGAAATAATCTGAAGCAGACGGCTCTGGCCGCGATGAATCACGAGGCCGCGCTGCAGATTTTTCCGACCGGGGGCTGGACTCCGTTCTGGACCGGCGACGCCGACCTTGCGTTTGGGACGACGCAGCCGGGCGGTTGGGCGTATTCTCTGCTTCCGTATCTTGAACAGCAGGCGCTCTGGGAGCTGGGTAAGGATAACGTTGAGGAAATAACCGGCGCGCAAAAAAGCGGCGCTTCGAAACGGGTTCAAAGTCCAGTCGGTATTTTTCTCTGTCCGACTCGCCGAAAAAATAAACTTTATCCCTACGGCGGGGTTACCCTTCTGAATATGTCGGCGACTTCCATGGTTGGTAAAAATGATTACGCGGGGAATGCCGGCGAGGGAGTCGTTATGGCTCCCGGTCTCAGTCAAAATACTCCGTCGACTGTCGCGGGAGCTATTAATATCGAGCCGAGCGAAAAGAATACCGGTATGATTTTTTGCAAAAGCAGGATTGCTATCGGCGATATTTACGATGGAACAAGCAACACGTTTTTAATCGGCGAAAAATATATTGACGCCAACCATTACGAAACGGGTAAGGCGGCTGGCGACGACCTTACGCAATTTCAGGGAAACGACGACGATTCGGTGCGAAATACGCGGTCGGACAACCTGCCGTTTCAGGACCGCCGCGGATCGAATTCCGGAAGTCGATTTGGGAGCGCTCACGCCGGCGTTTTGGGAATGTCGGCGGCAGACGGTTCCGTTCATTCCATTTCGTACAGTATTAACGGAGAAACCTGGTTTAATCTTGGGAGACGAAACGACGAACAGCCGGCAATCATTCCATAGTTTTGAAACAGTAGGGGCGCGCATGTTTGAATCGGTCGTATTTTGCGAGCGGAGAGTAGCGTATTGCGGAGGTAATCGCGTAGATTATGAGTGAAAAAAAATACTTTGTTTCTGATTTTTTCTTTTTCAAAGCCGCCGCGTTTGATTTTGACGGCACGATTAATCTGCTGACCGAGGGGTGGCAGGACGTGATGCAGGAGCTTTTTGAGGAAACGCTTTTCAAATACGTTCCATTTTCAGAAGCCGAGGCCGCTGAAGAGAAGAAAGCTATCGCGCAATTTATTTTTGAAGCGACGGGGAAACCTTCGCTTTTCCAGTGTATTCGAATGACGGAGGAGCTGGCGAATTACGGAGGTCCGGATATCGCCGCGGAGGAACTTCGCAATGAATTTTCCGAGCGTTTGCGGAATCGGCTTGAAGAACGTGAACAGGCGATTCGCCGCGGATATATTTCCGCAGACGAATATATGGTTCCCGGCGCGCGCCGTTTTCTTGAAACTCTTCATGAACATGGGCTTTGTCTGCTTCTCGTAAGCGGAACGGAAGACGAAATAGTTCAGCGTCAGTGTCGGCTTTTAGGCTTGAGTCAGTTTTTTAAAGGGGGCGTTTTCGGCGCCTCCGGAGACGTCCGGGAGTTTACGAAACAGACGGTTATCCGCAATTTTATGGAACGATTTGATTTTAAGCCGTTGGAGATAGTCGGTTTTGGCGACGGATATGTCGAGACTCAATTTATTCACGAAATCGGCGGTTTTGCCGTTGGGATGGCTACGCGCGAACACGAACGGGATGGAAAAATCAACGAGTGGAAAAAAAGTCGGCTTCTGAAATCTGGAGCCAACTTGATAGCTCCGGATTTTAACGCCTTTTTCTAGGGGACGCTTTTCTGTTTTCAAGATATTTTGCGGTTGAATGCAAAGGTAAAGGTAAGGTAAAGGAAAGTAGAGGAAGAAGGCGGAGGAGAGTAAAGGAAGGGGGAATGTTTTGACGTTTCCCCCTTATTTCCCGGCAAGTCGCATTAAATTTAAACGGTCGGCAGTTCCCAACCTTCGCGGCGCGGACGCTCTAACAGCGCGTTTGCTTCCGGGAGATCGGTAAACTCTTCTTTTTCCGGGTTCCAGTGAATTTCTTTGCCGACGGGAGCCGTGTCGCGTACGATATTCACTAAATTGCAGATAGTATTTGAACGTTGGCCGATTTCGACGTCCGCGGCGCATTTTTCGCCGGATTTAATGCATTCGACCCAGTTTTCGACATGATAAACCGATTCGTCGCGTGAATTTCTGCATTCGTTCGGGATCGATGCGGCGAGAGATTTGGGGTTTGACGAGATTTTGTGACGGTTAATCTCGATTTTGCCTTTTTCGCCAATTACGATGCATCCAAGTCCCGGTCCGCGGTCGCCGTTCAGTTCAAAGCGGACTTCCACGCCGTTCGCGTACGTCGCCGTCATTCTGGCGCGCGGGCCGGTCACGCGCGCCATGCCGTAATACGCGGCGCCGGTTTCATCTTCCCCGTAGACGCGGTTGGGATATTTGCCGGAATCCTGAATCGCGCAGGGTTCTTCGAGGAGAATTTTCACAGGTCCGGTGAGACTGGTTCCGATTGCCATTTGCATTTGATCGAAGGAGTGAGTCCCCCAACCGGAAACGCCGAAGCAGAGTCCGCCCGCGTCGTAGTCGGCCCAACGGGACCAGCCAAACTGCACGGCGGGAGCAATCGTGCGCAACTGGGCCTGATTTGTCCAGACGTTCCACCAGTCCGGGCAGTCTTTGGGATCCATTGCGTATTGCGGATCGTTTGGGAAAGGAGAGGGGCCGACAAAGTTGGGGACCTGGACCGCGAGAACCTTTCCAATGGCTCCTTCGGCGATTTGTCGGCAAGCCCAGCGGCATAGGGGGAGCGAACGTTGTTGGGAGCCGACTTGAGTCGTTTTTTTGAGTTTCCGCGCCGCGTTGACCAGAGCGCGGCCTTCTCGAATCGTGAGCGCCATGGGTTTTTCAATGTAGATATTGGCGCCGCAAAGCATTGCGTGAATGGCAATCCAAACTCTTTGGTGCGTCGCGGTTTCGATAAAAACTCCGTCCAGTTTTTCTTTTTCAATCATCGCGCGGAAATCGGCGTAAGCGTTGAATTTTCCCTGATGTTTTTGCTGGAATTTCGTCAGACGTTCTTCAAAAATATCGCAAACGGAGACGACGCGCCCAGAATTCATTTGAGGAAAAGTATGGTCGAAAAGGTAATTCGCGCGGCCTCCCAGACCAATGACGCCCAGGCGTACGGTTTCATTCGGCGATTCGGTTCCATCTCGGCCAAGGACATGCGGCGCGACGGCAAGGGGCGCCGCGGATAATGCGGTTTTAAGCAGGGTACGGCGGGTAATGTTCATGTTCTTCCTTTCAGAAAATCGGGAGGGAAAGAAGAAACCGGACGC
>CAZWOV010000366.1:0-3382 GCA_964635645.1 uncultured Planctomycetaceae bacterium
AGACGTCGACGCTCTGCCGCCGGGAACTCCGAAAATGATTTTCGGACCGCTTGATGAAATTTCCTCGGAAGCAACCGAATTCGGAACCCGCGTCTACCGCGTCTTTCACGACTCCGGCCTGACCACCTACACGACGAAGGAACCGCGCGACCCCTCTTTCGGCGACTATGATTCCGTCGTCGACGTTTTCGCCAGCCAGGTCTTCAATCCGCCGTATGAAGAAACCGTAACGCGCCGCAAGCTGGAATACTGGTGTTACCCAAACCATAATTCCTACGAACGGAAAGATATGGTCATCATGTGCAAAGGCGGTCGAATGACGTACGGATTCGGATTCTGGCGCAGCGGTTTCGACCTTCTTATTCCCTGGATCTGGCGCGCCAATCAGCCCAATCATTTCGATCTCTCGACTTCCAGCGGCGGAAATCTTCTCACCGATTCCGGCGAAGTCGTCATGACCACGTACTGGGAATGTTTCCGCGAAGGTATTAACGATCTGCGTTATCTCTACACGCTGCAAAGCGCAATCGTCCAACGCGAAGGAACTCAAAACGCAAAGTTAAATGAAGAAATCAAAAAATCCCGAGCGCTGCTTCAAAAAATCTGGGACTCGATCGTCGTTCAGGAAAAATATCTCAATCGCCGCCTTTGGGAATCGGAGCGTTTCGACCAGTACCGCGCCCAGATAGCCGAACGGATTTCCGCTCTGCTCAAATATGAGGCCGTGAACAATAAAATCGCCCCGTCGGTCGTCATTGAACCGCGGATTATCGAGTGGACGGACCCTTTCCAAACAGAATGTCAGGAGCGTCTGAACGCCGGTACTCTTCAAAAACTGACGTTAAGTCCCGACGTTTGCGTTGCCTCGGAGGATGAAGCAACGGTTGAGATTGTCGAAGGAAACCAACTCCCCAGGGGCGCTCAAAGTAAGCGTTGCGCTCTATTGACCGTCACGATCGACAAACAACACGACGGTTCCAGCGCGAAAGGCCCCTATCCGGCCAACTGGCCCGCTTTGGCAGGATACGTTTCAAACGAGGATTACGAAAAACAGAATTTCGATATGCCGCGCGGCGTTCTGCTTCGTTATTACGTCGAATCAAACCGAACGGAAAAGAAAGACAAAACGCCGATTCACGTCGGAGTTCAGCCGGGCGGTTACTCTTTCGATATCTCGGACAAACGCGCCGAAAAAACCTGGCACACCGTTTTCGTTCCGCTTGAAAACGCCGGTTACGAAGGAATGCCTCCCGTTTCCGGAAAACCCGCGTCGATCCGACTGACGATCAGCGAAAGTAATCATGAAGACGGAGACGTCATCAAAATCTACTTTGACGAAATATCGTTTATTCGCTGAAATCGTCCGACGGCTTAAACCTCGCTTAAGCTTTTAATTAATCTGATTTTCAGAAAATCGGCCGACGGAAAGTATTCTGCCGGCCGTTCTGTTTTCTTTTCAGAATCTGTTTTCAGTCGGTCTGCCGCTCGTTCTGTTTTTCGTCAATTTCTGGAAGAGGAGTCCCTTCAGGGGGAACAATCGCGATTCCTGTTTTAAATTTTTTAGCCGGAAATCTGGTATTTGGCGCCAATTCTATTGGTTCAAGAATCTTTTTCTGCGGAAATTTGTCCAGCCATTCCGTCAGCGGCTCGCGATTTTCCCGATAGAAAAAATCATTGTTTGAAAAGTAATTGTGGAAACGCATTTCTTCACTCGGGTCCGTAATCTGCCAGAGCAGAATTCCGCCGGATTTCCGAAATTCTTCCTCCGTCGCCCAGTTCGGACTGAAAACATTCGCAGAGTTTCCCTTAATCACGACGGCGCAACACGGCCAATCGTCGCCGCGCACCCAAAGGAACGGCGTATCGAAATGCTCGCTCCAAATCCGCTCAACCTCCCGCGTCAGCTCCTCCGCCGGATAGTAACGACGCGACGCCTCGCCGGAGAAAAGCGGCGCGAAATAAATCAGCACGAACGACAGAGCCGCGCCGAACGCCATCGTCGCGCCGATCAGCCGGAGACTGCAACGAATCGCCGTCCAGTCGTCGCGGACCTTCGCCGCCGTATAGAGCAGAAACACCGGAAGAAAAATCCAGATCTGGCATCCAAGATCCGCGCGAATCCGACGCCCGTTCACGAAGGCGATCAGAATCGTCAGAAAATAGGGAAACAGAATCATGAACGTCAGGAAACGGTCCTTCGTTTCCTGACCCCAAACTCGACGCCAGTTCCATTTCCAGCAGACGCCAAGCTCCGGAATCAGCATGACCATGACCGGGAGAATAATCGGCAACTGAAACAAAGCAAATCGCATTCCCCATTTCCAGTGCGAAATTTCACCGTAGGAAATACTCGACTTCGCATGAAGAAACGGCGCGAAACCGCGTTGAATAAGTTCAAACAAAAGCGGGGTAAAAAGCAGGAAACAAACGCCAATCGTGACGTAAGGCCCCGAAGTTTTCCAGTATTTTCGAACGTTGGAATCCACAAACATAAACGATACGATTGTTAACGCAAGCAAAAACATCGTGAATTTACTGTAGATTCCGCCCGCAAGAGCAATTCCAACTCCAATCCAGAAGCGCTTTCTGTTCGTCTGAAAAGCGCGGTACGTCCAATAAGTCGCCAGAGCGTTGAACGCCCTCATAAACGTACGGTTATTGTAGTTCGTGGAATCATACCCGAAATAAACATAGGCGAGCATAGCAAGGGCGGCTACGAGGGCCAGTTGCGGCGAGAGAAACTCCTTCCCAAGTTTCCAGACGCACCAGATCGCGGTCACGGCCGCAATCTGCGCGGCCAAATAAGGTACGAACGGCGCGTTTCCCATAATTTGCGAAAGAATTTCAACCGCCCATCCCGGAAAAGCCGGATGTTTATCCGTCGCTAAAATCCATTGTTTTCCAATAACCAGCATCTCAACCGTATCCGTCCTGAAATACGGCATGAAAAACGGCGGAACAAACGCCCAGAACAGAGCGTGAAGGGAAACAAAGATCCAGAATATTCGATTCAGAAACTTTGGCTCAAATTCAGAGTCCGGAATTGACGGCGAAATCGAAATTTCAGAGTCCATAAATTATCCTTAAAAAACCATAAGGCTTGAATTAATAACATATCAAAAAGAGTTAAGGGATTCCCGAACATTCTTTGGCAAAACGCCGTCGGAAAACGCCCGACGTTGTTTTTCAGGAGGAACCAAAGCAATTTTAACAAAAACCGGTTCAGGGCGGAACGACGTCGTATGCCGCAACTCAATCGTCGGCAACTCTATCCGATTCGGAAATTTTGCGAGCCACTCCGGAGCGGGTTCCCCATTCTCTGAATAGCAAAAATCATCGTTCATGAAATGATTCTGAGTTCTGATTCTCCCCCTGGCGTCCG
>CAZWOV010000367.1:0-3371 GCA_964635645.1 uncultured Planctomycetaceae bacterium
ACTAAATTAGATAAAATTAAAAAGGTATATTCTGAATATGGGATTCAGCGCCGAAAACGACTTAAAATGAAAATCGATTTTCATCTTAATTTTAAATTTTGAATACCTCAAAAAAGCGACGGCATTCGCCGACGTCCGAAAACATTTTTGAAAAAACTCTTTAAAAGAATGGAAAAAATTTTATGCTGAAACAAAGCGCCAAACATTTTTTCTGGTTTTTCATCTGCCTGACGGCGATTTTGGTTTCCGAAAAAATCTCCGCCGCCGTCTGCGCCGTCGAACTTGCGGACCGTTGGTTTTACGCCTCGTTCGGACTGAACAACGACGCCGACGCGGAAGAACTCTGCCGACTGATTCAAACCGCGGGGCGTCTTGATCTGAACGGAATGCTCTGGGCGTGCAACATTGAGAATTACGCCGACTGGGATCAGCACCGAAAAGAACGTCTGAAAAAAATCAAAAAAACGGCCGAAGACGCTCACGTTGAAATTATTCCAATTCTCTGGTCTGTTGGCTACGGCTCTTTTCTCGGAAAAAACCCGAATCTTACGGAAGGCCTTCCAGTTGAAAAAAAGCCGTGCGTTTCAAATGGCCGGAAACTCATTTTCGCTCCGGAAACGCCGGGAAACCTGATTCAGAATCCAGGTTTTGAGGATTTTCACGACCATCGCTTTGCCGGATATGATTTCCACGACCTGCCGGGAATCATTTCTTTTGCCGACACGGACGTTAAACATAGCGGCAACGCCTCAATCCGAATAGAAAATTTCTCGCAGAACCGCGGGTACGGTCGAATCACGCAAAAAATTTCCGTTCGTCCAAACGCTCGATACGTCTTCAGCGTCTGGTATCGAACGGAAGGTCTGGAAATGGACGGTCGATTCCGCGTTCAAATTCATCAGAAAAACATTAATTCCATGCTCGAAACGGTTCCCGTTCTGGATATTGAGCGTAAAAAACGGCAGGATGGAAAAAACAGATGGGGAACTTTTTATGTTTCTCAAAAAAACGGTTTTCGCAGTCACGAAGTCCGCGGACAGGAAGAAAACGGTTGGAAACAGTCGCGAATTTATTTTCAGACCGGTCCGGAAGACACCGAGATTCGTCTCTATCTTGGCGTCTGGGAAGGCTCCGAGGGAAAATTCTGGCTCGATGATTTAGAACTTGAGGAAGTTGGGATACGCAATCCTCTTCATCGTCCCGGCGCGCCGATTACCGTTCAAAACGTTCAAACCGGAAAATACTATTCTTATGGAAAAGACTTTGTTTTGCCTGAAAACTATCGGGTAAAAATATGGGGCGAACCGGAAGCGGAACGTTCTGTTGAACTGGAAATTCCTCCCGGAAGCGCTATCGCAAAAGGCGACGAAGTCTTTGTTTCTTTTTATGAACCTGCGCGGACCGAAAGCGGTCAGGTTTCTGTTTGCATGTCGGAACCGGAACTTTATCAACGCCTGGAAGAATCTGCGAAAGGAGTAATGGAAGCGCTCGCTCCGAAAAAATGGTTTTTGAGCATGGACGAGATCCGCGCGGCGGGAACATGCAAAGCGTGCCAAAAGCGTAACGTTTCGCTGGGAGAAATTCTGGGAGACTGTCTTACGAAACAGTACCGGATCATTCAAAAATACCAGCCCGGAGCGGAAGTTTACGTATGGTCCGACATGCTCGACCCGAAACACAATTGCCGCGCGGACTACTATGCCTGCCGGGGAGATTTCACGGGAGTCTGGGACCATATTCCCAGGGAACTCATTATTTCATGCTGGTACTACGACGTCCGCGAGGACAGCATGAAATTCTTCTCTGAAAAAGGATTTCGCGTACAGGCCGCCGCATATTACGACAAGGACGACGCGCCGAACTGGAACGGATGGCTCGAAACCTGCCGAAAAACGCCCGGATGCACCGGCATCATGTACGCGACCTGGCAGAAAAAATACGATCTTCTCGCTCCATTCGCACAAGACCTGAAAAAATAGATTTTCCTTTATCCATAATTTTTTAAACAGCCGAAACGTTTCGAAAAATTTCGGCTGTTTTTCGATTTCCGGTCTTAAATATACATTAATTTTATCAAACGTAAAAAATTTTTTGAAAAAGCGTTCAAACTACTTGCGGAAATTGAAAAAATGAGATAAAATAATTTTCGAAACGATTTCTCGTCGCCGGAACCCAATTCCGCAGAAACGCCGTCCGGCGGCCTCCCCAACGTTCGCTTTATTTTTTTATTTTCTATTTTCAAACGAGCCATGAAAAAAAACATTTTACTTTCCATTTTCTTTCTGGCCATTACGGTATTGGGCCATTCCATTCCATTAACGGCCTCCGAAGCCTCTGCGCCGAAATATCCGTCCTGGCTTCAGGACCGCTGGTTTTATTCCTCCCTCGGCGTTCATTCCGAAGAACAGACGAACGAACTCATTAAGATCATTCAAACTGCTGAAAAAACCGATTTAAACGGCCTTCTCTGGGCTACCGGTTTCGAAAATTGCGGATCCTGGTCTCCCGCCGTCCGCGAACGATTCGCGCGGGTTAAAACCGCCGCGGACAAGGCGAAAATTGAGATTATCCCTATCGTCTGGTCCGTAGGCTACGGAACGATGCTTGGCAAAAATCCCAATCTCATCGAATCGACTCTCATTAAAAAACTGCGCGTCACGGTGGAAAACGGCGCCGTAAAGCTCGCCGACGACGAAAATATCACGGTTCCCAACGGCGGTTTTGAGGAATTCAACGGCAACAAACTGGCAAACTTCAATTTTGCCGACCAGCCCGGCGTCATTGCTTTCCGCGACACGGAAGTCAAACGCTCCGGAAACTCCTCCGTCCGTCTGGAAAATTTCACGGCCAACCCCTACGGCCACGGGCGTATCATGAAAACGATAGACGTTACTCCATTCCGAAGTTATCGTCTGAAAATCTGGTTCAAAACCGAAAATCTTCAGGGTTCAAGTCCTCTGCGTTTCCAAATCTACGGCCCCCAGGACGTCTTAACGAGCCTCATCCCCCCGCTTGATAAAAGCGGCAGTCAGGACTGGACGGAAGTCGCGTTGAACTTCACCGCCGGCGACGTTTCTCAAATCAGATTTTACGCCGGAGTCTGGGAAGGAAAGCAGGGTAAAGTCTGGCTCGACGACGTCTCGCTCGAAAGCTGTTCTCTTACCGCTCCCGTCATGCGTCCCGGAACGCCGCTGACCGTAAAAAACGCCCAAACGGGTAAAGTCTACAAAATAAATCGCGACTACGTTCCAACTCCGCTCAACATCGGCGCCTTCCGCCGCGGGGAATCCAATTCGCCCATCGCTATCCCCAAAGGAAGCCGGATTCACGACGGCGATTCCCTGTTGCTTTCCTATTTCGTACCAATCTTT
>CAZWOV010000368.1:0-3361 GCA_964635645.1 uncultured Planctomycetaceae bacterium
GAATGAGGTTTGGAAGCGGGAGATTCGTTGGACGGAGGCATTGGAAACCTTAAAACAGATAAAAAGTAATAAAAATACAATATGTTGTGAAAACTTGAAACGATTCTGTCCGATGAGACGCAATATATTGAATATGTTTTAATATATTTTAATATTGAATGTTTTTTGTTTCGGAAGAATAGAAAATTTGGAGAATCTTGAATTTTTCATTCGTATTCTGGAAAAAATTTTCAAGAATACGCCGCGTTTCTTTCGAAGAATGAATGATTTAGAAAACGTTTTGAAAACTGTGAAAACGGTTTCGTTATTTCGTCGTTTCGGAGCGTCTGTTTGGAGAAGAGAAACGCGGGATTATGTTTTGGCGTATCGGCAAAATTGCCGAAAACGATTGGGGGTCGGCGCTTTTGCCGAAGCGCGGACGCGTAAAAGAAAAACCTGCGTTGCGGAGAAAATACCGTCTCGGCAGGCTCGGGAAACGACGGTTGCCGTTCGTGTTGCGCGGAGGTTCGAGATCAGAAAATGGCGGACGTCGGAAAGGCTCAGAAGTCCGATTGCGGAATAAAACGATATCCGGCATTTCGGTAAGTCAGGAAAAGCTCCGGGTGGGCCGGATCCTGTTCGAAGATTTTACGAAGCCGAAGGATGAATTGGTCCGGGGCGCGCGTGTTCATGCCGGCGGACATTTTCCAGACGTTTTCAAGAAGTTCTTCTTTTGAGACGAGTCGATTTTTGTTCTGGATGAAATATTTGAGAAGCGAGACTTCCAGATGAGTAAGGCGGATTGTTTTCTGCGGAGTTCTGGCTTCCAGCGAGTTGAAATTAACGGTTGCCCGACCGATCTTTATTTCGTCGGGGATCTGCGTCGAGGAAATTTTGACTTCGTTTTTTTGTTCTTCATGCAGACTCTTGAATTTCAGCATGTTCTTAATTCGCGCGAGAAATTCTTCCAGCTCGAAAGGTTTTGAGAGGTATTGATTGGCTCCGACGTCAAAACCTCGCGCTTTATCTTCCGGCAATGTTCTTGCGGACAGAAACATGATGGGAATGAGTATTCCTTTTTCGCGTATTTGCGAGCAGATGGAATATCCGTTCATTCCGGGAAGCATAATGTCCAGAACGATGACGTCAAACGTCTGGGGCGAGTTGAGAATCAGGTCCAGGGCGGAAAGTCCGTCGTGGATGAGGGTAACATGGAAATTTTCATGTTCCAGCGAGTAACGGATTCCAACGGCCAGATTGATTTCGTCTTCAACAACTAAAATGTGCGGTTTTTTTTCAGGATTCATGATTCATTTCCCGTCTGAATCGGAATGGATTCATGTTTTTTAAATGAACGCGGCGCGCGTGGAAGCAGGACGTAAATGGAGGTTCCCGGTTTGTGTTTGTTGTCTCTAATTCTGATTTCGCCGTCGAGCTGTTTCAGGCACATCCGTACGATGTAGAGCCCGAGACCAGTTCCTTTTCTTCTTCGTTCCAGTTCTCTGCCGAGACGGACGAAACGTTGGAAGACTTTTTCCCGCATTTGCGGCGGAATTCCATCTCCGTTATCGGTAATTCGAAACGCGATTTTGAATTTTCCCATAGGTTTGACGCGGATGCGAACCAGCGGCGGGGCTCCGCCGTATTTGATCGCGTTGTCGATGAGATTTCTGAAAATCATGTCCATGGGAACTTTGCTGGCGACGATGAAAAGATTTTCGCATTCAAGCTGAACGGAGGCGTTTTCCGATCGATGACAAATCTGCGCGGAGTGAACGGCGTCCCGGAGCATTTCCCGAACGGAGATTTTTTCAGGCGCGTCTCCAATTTTGAGTCCGGCTTCCAGCTGTCCGGCGCGAAGGACCTGATTGATGAGAGCGTCGAGGCGTTCGACTTCCTCCATCATGCCTCCATAAAAACGTATTTTTTCTTCCGGAGCAACTTCGTATCTGTTGAGCGTCTGAAGATAAAGCTTCAGCGAGGCGAGAGGCGATTTCAATTCATGGGTAACGCTGTTTATGAAATTGCTCTGTCTCTGGTTCAGATTAACCATTTTGATGGAAAGGACCAGATACGTAATGGTTCCTCCGAGGATGAGCAGAAGAAAAAGCGAACCGATGGTGAGAAACCCCCAAAACAGCGCCGGATGCATGGTAATGGAGGCGAAAACCGTCGTCAGAATCCATCCGACGGCTAAAATGACCACCAGTACGATCATGACGACCGCCAACGCGATTGGCAGTTTCAGGGACGTACGCGATATTTTGTTTTGGGAGGACATGATCGATTTCCGAAAATAGACGGCGGAGCCGCCGTTGGGGACGGTAAGCGTCGGTAGGCGGATCAGGCCCGTCTGCTTTTCTGCTTTTCAAAATTGAAGAGTTTTCGTCGTCCCAGAACAACGTCTTCGTCAATAACGTATCGAACGCCGCTTGGTTGGTCGGGCATTTCGTAGAGAATGTCAAGCATGATCTCTTCAATGATAGCGCGCAGGCCGCGAGCTCCCGTGCGTTTTTCCTTTGCCAGCCGCGCGATAGCTTCCAGCGCCGCTGGAGTAAAGACCAGTTCCGCGTTATCCATTTTGAAAAGGTGCGAATACTGTTTCACGAGGGAATTTTTGGGTTCCTTCAAAATGCGGACCATATCGTCAATCGTCAGCTCGTCCAGGGCGGTGATGACCGGAAGACGGCCGACGAATTCCGGAATCAATCCGAACTCGATGATGTCTTCGCTTGCGACGCGGGCTAATGCCGAGACGTTTTTTTCGCCGAGCGCCGAGGCCGCGGTTTGGCCGAATCCCAGCGCGCGGTTTCCAAGCCGACGTTCAATAATTTCCTGAAGGCCCACGAAAGTGCCTCCGCAAATAAAGAGGATATTGCTTGTGTCGAGTTGAATGAACTGCTGTTCCGGATGTTTGCGTCCTCCGTTCGGCGGAACGTTTGCGACCGTTCCTTCGAGCATTTTCAAAAGCGCCTGCTGAACGCCTTCGCCGGAAACGTCGCGAGTGATTGAAACGTTATGCGTAGTACGTCCAATTTTATCGATTTCGTCGATATAGAGGATTCCGCGTTGGGCGGCTTCCACGTCAAAATCCGCGGCCATGAGCAACTTCAGCAGAAGGTTTTCCACGTCTTCGCCTACGTATCCCGCTTCGGTGAGCGTGGTTGCGTCGCCGATGGCAAACGGCACGTTAAGTATCTTTGCCAGAGTTTGGGCCAAGAGAGTCTTTCCAGAACCCGTTGGACCAATCAGAAGGATGTTGGATTTTCCGATTTCAATGTCGTCGTTTCCGGAACGGACGTGTTCCAGCCGTTTGTAGTGATTGTAGACGGCTACGGCAAGGACTTTTTTGGTGAATTCCTGCCCCACGATATATTCGTCA
>CAZWOV010000369.1:0-3314 GCA_964635645.1 uncultured Planctomycetaceae bacterium
CCGCGCCTTGCGCTCTGTCTCGCACTTTGCCTCCCCGTCTGTCTGGCCGCCGCGCTGTCTGGCGCGGAAATCGGCTCGCATCCGCAGTACCTGCGCGTCGGTACGGCCGTCGTCGATTCTTCCCCAACGTCCTTCCCCGTCGAAGTCAACGGCGGTTTTTTCCCCATCTTTGCCGACCGCGTGAACGACCCCCTCCACGTCCGAGCCATAGTCATTGACGACGGAACCGTCTGCCTGGCAATGGTTACCGCCGACGTCTGCATTCTCTCCGATGAAATCGTCGCGCAGATTAAGGACGATATTGAAAAAGAGATACCCCTCAAAAAAGAATTCGTCATGATTTCCGCCACGCATTGCCACAGCGCCCCGGCGCTCCTGAAAACCCACGCGGCCGGAATCGATGAAAACTACCTCCCGCTCTTCCGCCGAAAAACGGTTGAAGCCGTAGTGAAAGCATTCAAAAACCGCCGCGACGCCCGCGTCGCATGGGGTAAGGATTTTGACCCCAATAACGTTTTCTGCCGACGATTCGTCATGAAAGAAGGAACCGCATGGACTCTCGATCCCGATTTTACCGGGTCTACCGGCGATTACGCGCAGATGAATCCCGGAGGAAATATCCAGAACGCCGTTTGCAGAACCGGTATCCCGGACCCGACCGTCTACGTCGTCTATTTTCAAACGCCCGAAGGAAAGCCGTTCGCTCTGATCGCAAACTATTCCACCCACTACGCCGGTTCACGCGACGTCTCCGCCGACTATTTCGGAGTCTTCTGTGAAGAAATACGGAAACGGCTCGGCGCCGACGATTCGTTCTTTGCCGTTCTCACGAATGGAACGAGCGGCGACGCCAACTGCATCGACTTCTACAATCCAAATCGAAAATTCGATATGTTCTCCGTCGGAAATTCCGTCGCCGACGCCGCTTGCCGCGCCGTCCAAAAAATGAATTTCCAGGATTGGGTTCCCGTAAAAATGGCCGACGTCAAAATGAACGTCGGAATGCGGAAAGGATCCCCTGAACAGGTCGAAAAAGCCAAAAAACACCTCGCCGCTCTCGAAGCCGCTGGAAAAAAACTCGCGACTCAAAACGACGCCTACGCCCTGAATACCGTCGTCATGTCGCAAATGCCCGACGTTAGAGAAATCACGATTCAGGCTATCCGTATCGGCGGCGTCGGAATCGCCGTTCTCCCCAACGAAACCTTTGCCGAAACTGGAAGTCTTATTCGCGCCGCCTCGAAAGCCCCCATGACTTTCGTCGTTGGTCTCGCAAACGGAGCCGGAGGGTACCTGCCTCCCAAAAAACAGTTTGAACTCGGCGGATACACGACGTGGAGAACCCTGAGCAGCTGGATGGAAATCGACGCGGAAGAAAAAATACGTACCCGGCTCGTGGAAATGGTCAACAATCTCTTCGAGTAAAATCCAGAACGCAGCGCCGTCCGCAGACCCTGTTTTTCTGCGGACGATCGGCTTCTGAAAATCAAAATTTCATCCTTATTTGAACAGTTTTCACCCGCTTTAAATTTCTTGAATTCTTCTAAAATTTAAAAAAATTTTTAAAATTTTTTCAAATTTTTGTTGCGCCGAATAGATATTAGCGTATAATAATAATAAAGAATTTTGTTTGATTTTCAATCCGTCGTGGAGATTAACATGCGCAATATTCTATTTCGAAAATACGAAAAAGTTTGCCTTCGTATTTCGCTTTTTTCATTTTGTCTTCTCGGTTTAATCGGGTTCCCGCTACGCGCCGCCGTCGTTTCGACCGACATGACCTCCAACGCGCAGAATACCGCCCCGTTCACCGGTTCGGAAGCGATTGAAATCACCAACGGCGCGACCGTTCGCCTGAATGTCCCGCACAATTTCACAGGTCCCGTGACCATTACCAACGGTCGGCTCATTCTGAACAACGAAGGCGGATTTACGCAAAGTTCCGTCTACAATATCGGCGCAAACGGCGTTCTGGAATTTGCCTCCAAAAGTCCCTTCGGAACCTCGATGGACGTCCGCAGAACGTTCACGATTGAACAAGGCGGGCTTCTCACATTCACCGGAGGAGACCAGTTCGCGAATATCGATCATCTCGTACTGAACGGCGGAACCGTCTCCGCCTCAACGGGCCACAATGAATACGGAAGTTATCTCCTGCGCGGAAACATTACCGCAAACAAATCTTCTGAAATCAGCGCAAACTTCACCGTTCGCGCCGCATGGGGAGTGGTTGACGGAAAACCCGTCTGGACCGTGGCGAAAGACGCGGCGCTTACCCTTTCCGGAAGAATCCGATTTTGGGAAGCCGCAGGCGACACGGGACCCATTATCACAAAAACAGGCGATGGAAAAGTTTTGTTTACCAACACGGCTCTTGCCGTTCACCCCGACGCGGAGCTGATTATCAACGGCGGAACGGTTGAAGCGACCCGCGCCGCCGCGCTCTCCAACGGAAACAACGCCGTCAAAATCACCGTAAACAACGGTAAAATGCTCTTCTCCAGTACCGACGGCAACGGAAACATAAAAAACAGCATCGCGATTGCCAAAGATGGAAACGCTGAAATTTACGCGCTGAAAACCACGACGTACTCCGGAAACCTCACGGGAAACGGAACCTTTAACGTCCGGAGCAACGGTTGGGTTTACGCTTACCTCGCCGGAAACAACGCCGGCTTTGAAGGCGTTCTGAAATATTCTGGCGGCGGAGTACTTTTCTTCCAGGGCGCCCAGTCCGCCGTGCCGAAAGCGTCTTTTGAAACTTCCGACACAAACTGTTTTCTTCCGGCTTCCGCCGAAGATTCAGTCTTCTCTTTCGGCGCGCTTTCAGGAGAGGGGATCCTTCGTCCGTCTCAAAGCTCCGCCGCCGACTTCACAATTCAGGTCGGAGGTCTGAATCAGGACGGTACTTTCGACGGAACTATAACCGATTTTGACTCCGGCACAAATAGCGGCTATGAAAAAGCCATTACCCTGGAAAAAATCGGCTCGGGTACTTTAACCCTTACCAACGCCGGAAACAAATACAGAAACGGCACGATCGTTAAAAACGGAGTTCTCAAATTTACCGCCCCCGGCGCCGCGGGAACCGGAACGATTACCCTGACCAAAACAGGCGATTCTGAATTTGGAACGCTGGTCTACGAGGGAAAAGACAACGTGACGAACAACGTCGCCCTTGCCGAAGGCTCCGTTTTTAATTTCATCTCCACCGACAATAATACCGTCTATTCCGGCAAACTCTCGGGCGCCGGTACTTTCGACGCAAACAACAAAAAATACCTCCGTCTCGACTGCGACGCCTCCGATTTCGC
>CAZWOV010000370.1:0-3303 GCA_964635645.1 uncultured Planctomycetaceae bacterium
TTACTTCATTTTTTAAAGTTATTTTACCTGGGCGATGTTAAGAAATATTTTCTTTATTTTCAAACTGAAATCATTTTTTATTAAAAAATGTCTAAATTTCCTGGAAATTAACGGTTGTTTGGGGGAATATGCTTGACATTTTTTTTAAACATGGTAGAATAAAAATGATTTTTTGTGATTTGTTTTTGAGGTCTCGCAAAAAATTAAAGACAAATCCTTTGAGCGTCCTTTTTATGACGCGCTGGATCTCATTCGCTATTGGATATTTGATAGAAGGAGACGTGGAAATGAGAACAGTTTTTGATGCAATTCTGGAATGCGGTCACGATGAAGATTTCGTTCCGCAGGTTACGCCGGATTTTAAGCCGACGGATGCTCCGGCCGGTTCTTTGGCGAAGCTTAAGGTTTTGGCTGAACGGGTACGGATGGGATTTCCGCTGTGGCACGAAGACGATCGTAGCGATTACAGCGGATTGACGGGGTATCGCTCTTCGGAAGACGAAAACCGCTGATGGATTCAGTCCTGTCGTAAAACTCCGTTTTTCCTGGGAGAGTCGGCGAATAATCTGACGTCTTGAAAATACATGAAAAAATCGACGTCGTTTCGATACTTCATACGGATGTTTTTATGGCAAACGTAATTGTCGGTAAAAAATATAAAATCAAAAAAGAAGGCCGTAAGGCCTTCTTTTTTATATTTTAGTCGGAAATAATTTCTTAATCGCAACGAAAATACGTTCTCTCCGGACACTTGCGCGTATTAGACCGTGAAATTTCTTCAACGGGTTTTTCTTCAAGAGCAACGGCGCAATTAGATATTGCCCTTCTCGCAGGCAATGCTTTCATTTTCCTGGCTAACGGAGAAAGTCCAAGCCCTGATTGGGGCATCGGCTTTACCTTAATATCCGTTACTGTCGATAATGAGGACAACGGCTCGTTTTCCTTCTCCAATTCGTCGCGGAGAACAAGTACGTCGTCTGGCGCTTCGATCCCAAGGCGGACGCGATCCTTCGTCAAACGAACCACCGTTACTACGATGGAATCGCCGACGCGAATTCGTTCACTCTCCTTGCGTGACAAAACTAGCATCTTTACCTCCCTGTAGATTTGGATTTTAAAATCCAAGACTCAAATCATCCTGAATTGAATCCAAAATCTTCGTTTGTTGAACTTTTTCACCTGTTGGGCCGTAAAACAGGACCTGATTTTTCTCTGCTTCCCAGATTGCCGTTAATTTGACCATCCTGGGTCCATGGAGGCAGTAAAAAATACCGCACGGCCGTCCACTTCGCCGAAGCAGGCGTTTCGTCATATGAAACACGTCCTTTTTTAAATGATTGTGGAGACAAATCGTCTCATTCACATAGTCACATAGTTCAGAATAACTTGAAATTCTGAGCTGACAGCAGACCATTTACGATCCTCTCTTCCGTGTTGATCTGCGGATCAAAATCCGTTTTTTGTGAAAATGCTATGGAGAAAAAAGAACCAGCGCGTTCTTTTCCGGAAATTTTACTATCACAGTTTTACGATTTCTGAATACCGTAAATTCTGTTTTTATGAGAATTCCCTTTTCTCACTAATTCTTTATCGTGGAAATTTGACCCGACGTTTTGTAAATTTTTCATTCTGACTGTTGTTTCTGTTGCGAAAGACAGTAAAAATGCGCAAGATATAACTCTTTGTTAATATGGGTGATATCGGCATTCTGTATCGGATAGATTTAATAAAATTTTAACAGTCGGATAAAATTTGAGTTTTGCGGTTTTAGTCGTTACGAATAATTTGAACGAGGCGTTTGGTTTGAATTTGCCGATTCTGTGTGAAGGAACGTCTTTTTTAGAGAGATTGATTTTGTTGCATGACTTTTAAAATTATTTTTAATACTTTTCTGATGTTTATTTCGATTCCCCAAAATAAGAAAAGACGTTATGGGAAGAGAAAAAAGGAGTTTTGGTTAAAATAGGCGTCTTAAATCTTCATTTTTAAAATTTTTCATTCTTTTCTTCAAGACGGGACTAGGAAGATGATGATATTTGGGATAAATGTTGAAGAAAGACTGATACGCGGTTGTTTCTGAAATCAGTCGTCGGAAGGAGTTTTTATTTTTATGCGATATGATCCGATTCATGATACATGGACTGCAATTTCAGAAAAAAGAAAACGTCGTCCAATGGATTTTTCCGAGATGTCCAAGATGAAAAAAGACGTTTTCCATTTCGGCGATTGTCCCTTTTGCGAGGGGAATGAGCGTTCGACTCCCTCGGAACTGGACGCGTTTTCTCATCATTCGGCAGAAGACCTGCTTTCATCGTCGGTTACGAACTCCGAGACGGGACGTAGAAAAGAAGAGACGCTTGATAATTATCGTCGTCCAAACGGGCCGGGTTGGCTAGTGCGCACGGTTCCGAATCGTTATCCGTTTCTTGAACCGGACCAGGAAAAAACATTGCAGAAGTTTGGTCCTTATTTTTCAACTCCTAACCTTGGAAGGCAGGAAGTTCTGGTTGAAACGCCTTTTCATGGAACGGCTCTCCATGAAATAGACGATGGTCAATTTCAATATCTGGTTCATTTTTTTCACCGTCGGCTTCATCAGGCCCGAAAAGAGGGGAAGTGGCAATACGTTCAGCTGTTTAAGAATCAGGGGGTTCGCGCCGGAGCTTCTCTTTCTCATCTTCATTCTCAACTGGCGGCGCTTCCATTTGTTCCGCCGGCAATAAAGAGAGAACAGTTTTTTCTGGCAAATTATCAGCGGAACAACGGTAAATGTTTTCACTGTGAAGTTGTTGAATACGAGCTTCGCGAACGATGGCGAGCGATTAAAGAGACGGAATATTTTCTTGTTTTTTGTCCATTTGCCTCTCGCTATGCCGGCGAGCTTCAAATTATCCCCAAACGTCATACTCCGTGTTTTGTTCAAACATATCGTGAAGAACTTGATGATTTTGCCGTTACGTTACGCAAAACGCTCGTTGCGCTGGAACGGGTTCTTCCTGAAAGCGATTTCAATTTTATTATTAAGACGTCGCCATGGCGGATTGAAAACGGCGGGACGACGGCGGATCCCTGTTTTCACTGGCGGATGGAGATTTGTCCGCGAATTACGAATCAGGCGGGTTTTGA
The DNA here is from genome assembly GCA_964635645.1 of uncultured Planctomycetaceae bacterium. Taxonomy (GTDB): domain Bacteria; phylum Planctomycetota; class Planctomycetia; order Pirellulales; family Thermoguttaceae; genus RGIG3701. The sequence goes on from CAZWOV010000370.1 coordinate 3,127, forward strand.
AATCGGGACGGGTTGCTTCGTGAATCCGATTGCGCCGGAGACCATGGCGGCGGATATGGCAAAAATGTGGCCGTGAGCGTCGTGCGGGCGGAGTCCCGGCGTTTTATTTTTTAAACAGATCGTAAATTTCACGGAGCAGGAAAAAGGAACCGGTGATAAGAATCATCGGTGGTTTTT
>CAZWOV010000371.1:0-3284 GCA_964635645.1 uncultured Planctomycetaceae bacterium
ACTGGCCGGAAAGCGTGAAACTGCTGCAGCGCAACTGGATTGGACGCAGTACGGGCGGCGAGCTTGATTTCTTTATTGGCTCCGAGCCTACCGCCGACGGCAAACCGAACGAGGCGGAATATCGTCGGTGGCTTGAGAGCCGGAAAAACTCGAAATATCCGCGGAAACCGGGAAACGACGTCCTGCGTATCTACACGACGCGCCCGGACACGCTTTTCGGCGCGACGTACATGGTGATTTCGCCGGAACATGCGTTGGTTGCGCGTCTCGCTACGCCGGAAAACGCCGCGGCCGTGAAAGCGTACTGCGCGGAAGCCGCCGGTAAAAGCGATTTGGACCGCACCGAGCTGGCGAAGGAAAAGACCGGCGTTTTTACCGGCTCGTACGCCATTAATCCCGTAAACGGAGCGCTGGTTCCGATCTGGATTGCGGATTATGTTCTGGCCGGTTACGGTACGGGGGCGATTATGGCCGTTCCCGCTCACGATACCCGCGACTTTGATTTTGCAAAAAAGTACGCGCTTCCGATTATTCAGGTCGTCGAGCCGATTGTCGGCGAAAACGGGGCGACGGAAGAAATGGCGCAAAAGCTCCGCGACGGCGTTGAGGCGTTCACCGTCAGCGGGACGGCCGTTAACAGCGGACAATTCGACGGAATGGCGACGACCGACGTGAAAAACGCTATCGTTTCATGGCTTGTTGAACTTGGTATCGGCAAAAAAGCGGTTAACTACAAACTGCGCGATTGGCTTTTCAGTCGCCAGCATATCTGGGGAGAACCGTTCCCGCTTCTTCATGAATTGGACGATAACGGCCAAAAAACGGGTAAAGTTATTGCGTTGACCGACGACGATCTTCCGGTGAATCTTCCCGAGATGGAGCAGTTTGACTTTCCGCCGCTTGAAAATCCGGAACCGCCGATGGAACATGCTCCGGAGAATTGGCTTTTCGTTGAATTGAACGGTAAGAAATATAAACGGGAAACCAACTCCATGCCGCAGTGGGCGGGGTCCTGCTGGTACTATTTGCGCTATCTTGATCCGAAGAACTCCGAGCGTCTGGTTGATCCGGAAATTGAGAAGGCGTGGATGCCGGTAGACCTCTATATCGGCGGCGCGGAACACGCCGTTCTTCACCTCCTTTACGCGCGTTTCTGGCATAAAGTTCTGTTTGACCGCGGTTATGTCGCGACGAAGGAACCGTTCCATAAACTGGTAAATCAGGGAATGATTCTTGGCGAGATGGAGTACAATGCGTTCCAAAACGAAGACGGCGCGTACGTTAGCGCGGACGTTGTGAAAGGAATGTCGGAAGCCGAGAAGGCAAAACTTACCCGCGTCCGCGTCCTGAAAGAAGACGTTGAAAAGGCCGGCGAGTATTTTGTCTTACGCGCAGACAAATCGATTAAGCTGGACAGCCGCGCTTTCAAAATGTCGAAGAGCAGAGGAAACGTCATTAATCCCGACGACGTAGTGAAGGAACACGGAGCCGATTCGTTGCGAATGTACGAAATGTTCATGGGACCGTTGGAAGCTGTGAAACCGTGGAGCGTGGAGAGCGTCGGCGGCGTGCGCGATTTCCTCGGGCGCGTTTGGCGCATGATCATCGACGAACGCGCGGATGAAATGAAACTTTCAGACGCCGTTCAGGACGTAGAGCCGAACGAGGAACAGAATCGCGTTCTTCACAAAACGATCAAGGCGGTTCGGAACGATATTCAAACGCTTCAACTGAATACGGCGATTGCGCGTATGATGGAGTTCCAGAACTTCTTCAGCAAGCAGTCGATTCGTCCGAAAAAAGCGATGGAACAATTCGTTCTTCTCCTTTCGCCGTATGCGCCGCATATTGCGGAAGAGCTTTGGGAAGCTCTTGGGCATGAAAAACCGCTTGCGTATGAATCCTTCCCGCCGCTTGACGAGTCGGCGATTGCGGCCAGTACGGTTGAAGTGACGCTTCACGTTTGCGGTAAACTGCGTTCCAAAATTCAGCTTCCGGCGGGTACGGACGCGGAAGCTACGGAAGCCGCGGCGCTTAAGGATCCGAAATTTCTCCAGTGGATTGAAGGCAAAACAATCGTGAAGAAAATCGTAATTCCCTCCAAAATGGTAAATTACGTGGTAAAATAGTATTTGAGTTGGCTGAAAATACGAAAAAGAGCCTGAAAAATGAAAAAAAAGAGAGAAAAAAGCGTTTCCCCTCTTGACTTTTGCGGCGTTTCTGGAGTATAATCGGCAAATATTCAGAATCTCGGGCGGATAGTTGCGGTTCGCTCCTGAAAATCAGTTCAAAAAATATTTAATTCGATCAAAATTGGAATAAATCAAATGAAAGAACAAATTCGCATTGAAAATGATCTCGGTACCATTTTGGCAAAATGGGGTGCTTGTATTAAGGATAGAAAAAATCATCTTATTACGGCGGCAGTCGTGATTCTTGGCGTTATTCTTGGAACAGTTTACTGTTATGAATCGCATCTCCACTCTAAAAAATCTGTTTGGGACGAATACACGAAGGTTACGACTGAAAATTATGAAAAACCGGAAGCCCGTACCGAGGCGCTGAAAGCATTTGCCGCAAAGTATCCCGAGTCGCTGGCGGCGGTTCAGGTCTCATACGAACTGGCTCTTCAGGATATCCGTCTCGCGGAGCAGAAGTTGGCTGAAAAAGATTCCGCCGCGGCGAAAGAACTTCTCGTTGGCGCGCAGAACCAGCTGAAAGCTCTTTTGAACGGCGCGACTCTTCCGCAGGTTATGCAGATGGCGAATTTTGCGCTTGCTAAAGCTTCCGAAGGGATGGCTAAAGTTGAAAAGCCGGAAGAAAATTTGAAAGCGGCTCAGAATTATTATGCTCTTGTGGCTTTGCAGAATGACGCGTATGGAAAAATGGCGCAGGAAATTCTTGCCGTTTTCAAACGTGAAGAAGCGAATATCGCCGCTTTGTGCGTTGCTCCGACTCCGACTGTTACTACCGAAGAAGCCGCCAAAAGTCAGGACGCAAATTTGACGTTGGATGCTCCGGCTCCTGAAACGGTTGCCGCCCCGGCTCCCGAAGCCGCACCCGCTCTTGAAGTTGCCCCGGCCCCCGAAGCCGCTCCGGCTCCCGAAACCGTCCCCGTTCCTGAAGCCGCCCCGGCTCCCGAAGCCGCTCCTGCTCCTGAAGTTGTCCCGGCCCCCGAAGCCGCACCTGCTCCTGAAGTTGCCCCGGCCCCCGAAGCCGCACCTGCTCCTGAAGTTGCCCCGGCCCCCGAAGCCGCTCCGGCTCCCGAAACCGTCCCCGCTCCT
>CAZWOV010000372.1:0-3265 GCA_964635645.1 uncultured Planctomycetaceae bacterium
GGCGGACCGTAGGGCGTTTTGCTCCACGTCCTTGAAAAACTCTTTCAAAATCCTAACGCTGAACCCGTCCGCTTCCATTGCCGTTCATGAGCGCCAGAACCTCGGAGCGCGTGGACAGATTCATGTCGCCGTAAATCGAGTGCGCCAGACAGCTGGCCGCCGCGGCGAAACGGATCGCCGTCTGAGCGTCGTTCATGTCGTCGGAATTCAAGGCGAAAATGAGTCCCGCCGCGAAAGAATCTCCTCCGCCGACGCGGTCTACGATCGACATGATTTCATACGGCCGATAATTTCCGTCCTGGTCGAGCGGCGCGAAAAAAGTCTGGTCTTTTTGCGCGTCGTAGAGGAGTCCGCCCCAGGAATTGTGCGTAGCGGAATGGCTTTCGCGCAGAGTGATCGCCATTTTCTGAATATTGGGAAACGCCTTGACGACTTTACGGGCAACTTCAGGATAGCGCGCGACGTCGAGTTTTCCCAATTCCGTATCCGTATTGTCGGCATGGATTCCAAGAACGTCGGCGCAGTCGCTTTCGTTGGCGACCAGTACGTCGACGAACGGCAGGAGTTGCGTCATGATCCGTTTTGCCAGTTCTTTATTGGAGCAGGAATCGTCCCACTTCCAGAGTTTTTTGCGGAAATTGAGGTCGGAAGAAACGTTCAGGCCGCGTTTTTTCGCTTCCCGGGCGGCATAAAGAACAACTTCCGCGGCGGTTTTGGAGAGAGCCGGGGTAATTCCGGTAACATGAAACCAACCGCAGTCCGCAAAGACGGCGTCCCAATCGTAAGCGTCGATTGGGGTCATGGCGACGCTGGCGTTTTCCCGGTCGTAGATTACGTTGCTTGGACGCTGGTTGGCGCCCGTTTCCAGAAAGTAGATACCGAGTCGGCCGGCGTCGGTGCGGACGATGGAGGAAACGTCCACTCCGGTCGCGCGAAGCGAACCGACGCAGGCGTCGGCGACGGCGTGTTTTGGAAGAGCGGTGACGAATTTTGATTCGCCTCCTAAAAGAGCGATGGAGACGGCCACATTTGCTTCCGCTCCGCTGAACATGGCGTGAACTTTTCCCGGCGTCGCCTGAACAAAACGCAGGAAACCTTCCGGCGCAATACGAATCATGATTTCGCCAAACGTAAGGACTTTTTTCATTATCAATCCTTTTTGTGAATGAATGTTTTTAAGAAATTAAGAAAAATCTGAAGATTATTTTAGCATTTTTGGGAAAAGTGTCAATATTCCTCCGAATTATTCTGAAAAAAGACTGATTTTAATAATAGAAACAGAGGACTTCAACAGAGGACTTCAACAGAGGACTTCCGACGCCGGGGACCTGCTTGACCGGGAGTTTTTTTGTGCTAAAATGAGAGGCGAGAAGGTTTTCTTCTCAGGAAAATAAAGTTTCATTTTGCATTAATAATAAAAAGGAGACTTGAAAATGAAATTAACCCGCCGTGAAATGTTGAAATGCTCTCTGGTTGCTGGAGCGACAGCGACGATTGTTCCCCGTTCCGTTCTTGGCGGCGGCGCGGGCGTTTCTCCCAACGAAAAGGTAACGCTTGCCGGGATTGGAATCGGAGGAATCGGCTTTCCGCAGCTGAAAGACGCGCGAAACGCCGGTTTTCAGGTTGAAGCGCTTTGCGATGTGGACGACGTTCATGCGAAAAAAACGTTCGATCTTTTCCCGCAGGCGCGGAAATATCGTGATTTTCGCGACCTTTTGAATTCGGAAGGCGACCGGATCGACGCGGTTTACTGCGGCACGCCGGATCATACGCACGCGATCGTTACGCTGGCGGCGCTTCGCGCGAAGAAGCACGTCTGTTGCGTGAAGCCCCTTACGCGGACGGTGGAGGAAAGCCGCGCGGTTTTAAAGGCGGCGAAAGAGGCGGGGACTGCGACGCAGGTCACGATGCAGCCGAATACGAGCGAGTCCGCCTGTCGGACGATGGAGTTGATTTACGCGGGGGCGATTGGAGAGATTCGCGAGATTCATATCTGGTCGGGCCGTCCGGTTTGGCCGCAGGGTATGTTGGACTATCCGAAAGGCGAATCTCCGACGCCTTCGACGCTGGATTGGGATTTGTGGCTTGGACCGGCGGAAAAGCGTCCGTTTGTGGATAAATGGCCGGAAGATTCTCCGTATCCGGGAATGGCTTGCGCGAACTGGGGCGGACGCGGCGTTTATCATCCGTTTAATTTCAGAGGGTGGACGGCTTTTGGAACCGGTTCGCTTGGAGACATGGGGTGCCACCGCGCGAATTTGCCCTACCGAATGTTTGACTTGAAATATCCGACCCGGATTACCGCGTCCAGCGCGCGGGTTTCCGCCGTTTCGTATCCGCTTGGATGCGTCGTTACGTACGATTACCCGGCAAGCGATCGTTTTCCTGAAATTCGGATGGTCTGGTACGACGGAGGCCTGAAACCGTCGGTTCCAAAGAGTATGGGGAGCGAGACGTTTCCCGCGGAAGGCGCGCTTTACGTCGGTTCCGAGGGGATGATGTTTAACGAGAGAATTCTTGATTCTGAGCGCGCGGCCAAATTTGCCGACGTTCCCAGGACGATTGAACGTCGGGGCGGAGTCATGCCCGAATGGTACGAAGCGTGCCGCGGCGGACGGGCGGCCAGCGCCAATTTTGAGTATGCCGTTCCGGTTACGGAATTTGTTCTTCTTGGGAACCTGGCGGTTCAGACGGGGAAACCCGTTGAATTTGATCCGGAGACGACGACGGTCGGGAACAATCCGGAAGCGCAGGCGCTCGTTTCTCAGCCGTACCATAACGGATGGACGCTTTAGATTTGAACGAACGGCTGATTTTGAACGAATCTGGATTTGAATAGCGGTTGCCGCGGAGTATTCCGCGGCGCGGTTTTGATTGAAGCGGGAATCCGAAGAATTTTTGTTTCCCGTCTGGAAAAAAGTTAAATTTTCCACGGACGCCGCGTTGAAATTTTTTCTTTGAGAATAACGTAAGCGCATGGCGTATTCGGGAGCCGCGGCGTTGGGCGGAGGGTGAAAATATCGAAAAGGCGGAAATCGGGAAGCGATTGAATTGGGAAGCGTTTGAATCGGGAAGGCTCGGGAAAATGCGGATTAAAGCGTTGGCTTTGAAAAAACAAAATGTACTTGACATGATTTTAAGAAAAAAGTAGAGTTAAACGCAACGACGAGATTATCTGCGTAAAATATTGGGAAATCAGGATTCTGCGAGGATATTTTGAGTTGCTTTACGGTAAGAGAAAAAAAGTCTTTCAGAAATCTGTTCT
>CAZWOV010000373.1:0-3212 GCA_964635645.1 uncultured Planctomycetaceae bacterium
ATATATATGATGAATTTGAATACAAAAATCATTTGCATCGATATTTTCAACCTGAAATTCTACGGAATGAAGGATCCTTCCGTTTGCAAAAAACTGGGACTGGCACGATTTTTTCCAGATCCACGCCTGAGGAAGAGGCAAGGCTGTTTTTCGCCAGTGCAGTTTTAAAAACGGCTCGGGCGTACTGGAAACAGAATGCGGATCAAAACGATAGAGGCAGACGTCCTTGAGTTTATTGCCGTCTGAAATTTGATAAATTTCGCGCAGAGGCAAAATGACGGGATTCATTTCCTGAGTTTCGACCTGAATGAAATCTTTTACGTCGTTTTTAACCAGGATATTTCCAGAACATTCGCGGGCGTCCGGGACGTCGATGAGCGGCAGGAGAAAACCGTCTGGAAAATGTTTTTTCCACCACGCCGTCTGTTCCTTTGAATCAAGAGACAAATAGTCGTCCCACAGCGAGTTTTTTTCCTTGAAAAGATTAAAGTATTCCGGCGCCGAACCATTTTCCATCAGGAGAGCGACGGGTGATTCCGAAAGCATTTTGATTGTCAGCAGGACCATTTCAAATTCAAATGGTTCCCGTTGAGCCTGCGGAAATCTAATTTCCCACAGTTCAAAGGAAGACGTCATTTCTTCTGAATTTCGAATAGGGGCATGGTTCAGACAGATTGCTTTACTGCCTCGAATGTGGGGAGGAAATTTCCAGTTAACTCCCAGAAGAACGCCCGGTCGAATCAGGATTCTCAGCCGGTTGATTTCATTTCCCTGCGGATCGCACGATATTCGATAAACCGCCTCCGGAATATGCGAAATATCGTAACATCCCGAAATTCTGGCAGAAAAGGTATTGGCAGAATTTTCGAGATAAATCATTGGAACATTTTTGAAATCCTGAATTCCAATGAGCGGTTCGATGTGTTGAGGACAGTGTTTCTGCGCGGCCTGAAGCGTTGGATAGCCGGCGAAGGAGAGATTTTTACTCGACTTATCGTCCGGTTTGGGAAAAAGTTCGGCTTGCGGTTCCAAAACCGGATTTTTTTCAGAATCAGAGCTTGAATTATCGTTTGCCGTGGATTCGGGGGCGTTGATTCCTGCGGTTTCAGAAAGCTGTTTTTCAGAAACGAAGAGGCTTTCTTCCGGCCGACCCAGATTTTGGAGCGCACCGTTTTCGTTCTGGTTTGGCGTTTGCGGAGGACGTTTTCCGGTTTCAGAGGGTTCCTGAAATGTTTTCAGGTCCTGAATGCGCGGATCCAGCGTTTCAGACGCGGAAACAAACGGAGCGCGTTTCTGGTTTGACGCGGCTCCGCTTTTTTCGGAAAGATCTTCCCAGAACGTTTTCTGTTCTCGGTAGGGCGCTAAAAACCGAATTTGCCGCGAACACGAAGAAAGAGCCAGGAGCCACGACTGGTTGATTCGGTCGGATGGGAAAAAAACGGGCGTTAGCTGGATTCCTGTGAAAGTTTGCGAAGGATATCCGGGACGGCGCGCCCGGATTCGGAATGCGATTGGATGATTTGGTCGAACGGAGCGCGCTAATTGGATTTTGAGAATACCGAGATTTTCCAAATTCCAACCGGAATTAGCGAGTTTTTCAGGTAAACCGCCGCTGGGATCAAGATCGGAAAGCGACTGATGAACGTTTCTCTGGAGAATTTCAAGATTCCAATCCTCAATAAAACCGGAAGAATCCGTTTCTACCGCGTCAATCATCCATGAAAGATCAACGATTCCGCATATTTCAAAACATTCTCCGCCATGACAATTCGCGCGTAATTCCGTGATGGAGAGAATTTCATGTTCCTGAAAATCCAGGACGGTCGCAAGGTCTATTTCGAGCGCGGCGGAACGTTGGGTTAAAGCAAGATTAAATTTTGCCTGGTCGGAATGCGCTTGAAATTCAATTTGAAATCTGGATAGTCCAGGAATTTTTGAACATGCCGTCAGGGACGCTTCTTCAAGCGAAAAATCGGAAACGCCCAGCGGTTCAAAAATTTGAATCTGCGTTCTGCATTCATTTCGAAAGACGTTGGTCAACTGAATTTGAGGCAACGGAAGAAGGCGGTCTGAACCTTCGGAAAACCACGGCTTAATATTTCCAATAGCGTTGATTTCCAGACGATTGCCGTTTCCTTTCAGCTCTTCGGGAAGTTCAAGGGACAAATAGACGAATTCGTTTGAATCTTGCGATTGCGCCGCGGCGTCGGAGATTCGGCTTCCCTTTAACGTCTCGTCTGGCGAAGAGACGATTTGCCATTTGACGTCTTTTTCATTAAAGCGGATTGAAGTGGGGACCAGACTTTTTTCCATACGGAGAGAGAGACTGGAAACGGGCGAAAGGCCGACGTTGTTTTCTTCATCGGCAGAATCGAGATTTATGCGCGTAAAAACGTCCATTCCTTCTTTGCGAATCTGATAGATTCCGGTTTGCGAGGCCATTATTGCCGTTTGGGGTAAGATTGGCGAGTCGGCGGGACGCAACGTCAGACGGGCTTTATTTTTTCCGCCGAAAAGAATCCTCCAGTATTTCAGAGAACCGTTTCCGGCGAGCGTCGATTCGGAACCGGTTCTTGAAGAATTTGCGTTTTGCTCTTTGCCGTTTTCTCTTTTTAACGATGGAATTATTTCAAATTGGCGATTTCTTTGCGCGTCCGATTCTTCCGCGTAAGGCATGACGAGTCCGTCGTTTGTTTCTGGGATCCATTGAGACGGAATTGCCAGAATCCACTGAGTATTGACGGCTGCGATCCACTCAAGGTCAAGATGGGAAACTCCATTTTCTCCGGCAGTCAGGCTTCTGGACCAGTTAAATTCAACCTTGCACAGCCGACTTTCGCCGAAATCGCCGTTTGAAAAAAGCGCCTCAGTGTTTCCGGAAGGATGAAAACGAAATTCACGCCGCGTATTGATTTCCGCGTGGGAGAGCGGGTTTTGCGCGGAAGCCAGGATTTGCGCAGAATCCGGGGTTTGTGTAGAATTTGAGGTTTGCGCGGAAGTTAGAATTTGCGCGGAATCCGGAATTTGCGTAAAAGCTGGGTTTGCAGGAATAGGGGAGACGCGAAGTTCGTCTTCGAGGGCAAGAGAACCGCATTGGAATTGCCAGGAAACGATTTCGTCTCCTGTTTGCGAGTTGGGCGCCGCCCCGTTTTCCGTTTCAGACGGGATACGCCGAATCTGAATGGAGGCCGTTCCGCGCAGAAATTTATTTT
>CAZWOV010000374.1:0-673 GCA_964635645.1 uncultured Planctomycetaceae bacterium
AATGAAAGTTATATAACATTTTTAAATTTTTGTTTTTCCAGAAAAAGAATAAAAAAATCGCAGTATTCTCAAAATACTGCGATTGGAAACGGTTTTTTTCCGCTTTTGGCTTTCTGCTTCCAACTTCCAGCTTTCGTCATTCTGCATTCTGCTTACCGTATTTCAGCGAAGCGTCTGCATTGGGACGGGTTTTCCCTGAATTTGAAGCTTCTGGTCTTCCGTCTGCGTGGTTCCGTAAAAAATTGCGTTCAGGTCGATCCACATGGCAATTCTGGCCCACTCGTCGTCCGTAAGCCGAACGGAATCGTGGTTTTTGTCGGCGAGAACCTTTTTCAGGCCTGAACCAATCGCGCCGCGTTTGCCTCCGGGTTCGGTCGTTTCAATTCGATTCCGTTGTTCCCAGCGCGGAATGAGATAGTCGTTTTTCATCAGCGAAACGTAGGAACGAACGAAATTTCCGTCGGGTTTGTCCGTCAGATTCATATGCGGAATTTTTTGAAATACCGCATGCTCCGGATTCGCGCCGTGGCATGAGACGCATTTGGCGTTCAGAACCGGTTGAACGACTTCCATAAAGGAAAACGGTTTTCCGTCGAATTTTCCCGGTTTAATTTCGGAGGGCGGCCGAACAGCGGCGAGGGCTCGTCGTCCTCGTCCTCGTCCTCGTCGAACG
>CAZWOV010000374.1:683-3211 GCA_964635645.1 uncultured Planctomycetaceae bacterium
CCGTTTTTGCGGAATTTGGGGAAAAGTAGGGAGCGTTTCCGCCGACGGCGCTCGTTTGGGATTCGTGACAGCCGATGCACGCGATTTCTTCGCCCGGCTGAAGGTACGTCAGGGTCCGCATGATTTGAAAAGCTTCGCCTTTTTCATTCAGAGCCTGAAAAAGAAGCGGCCGTCGGGCAGGCGCGATGAAATTGACGGAGCCGTCATCTTCGACGGGGACCGTACCGAGGACCGCGCGTCCGTTTTCTTCACCGGCAAGGCCGATCGGCGGTTCGTTGGCGGTTAACGTCGTCTTGGGGAATATCTGAACAATTCGCAGTTCTTTGATTGAACCGCGTTTCACGTTTTCACCCAGCCCCTGATAGACGTCCTGGACGAAAAAACGGCCTTCGTCTTTCGGATTTTCAGGTAAAAAGCCTGGAAGTATCGGCGGCGTTCGGCGCGCCGCAAGCGGTTGAGGCGAATCGGATCCGATTTGAGGATCGCGATAGAGAAGCTCGCGATTTCCGAAACGGTCGTAAACGTAGAGCCCCAACGCTTCGTTTCGCGTTGCTTTCGGTTCAAATTCCAGACGATACGGACTGTATGAAACAAGGTAGAAATCTTCGGAAAGCGGCCATGGCGAGGCGTAAAACGCAGGAATATCGTTTCCTTCGGCTTCCGGGAAGGGAATTTCAGGCGTGATTCGTTCGAGCGCCTCCGGACCGTCTTTTGCGACCGACGGGTCAAGAATCACGAGCGAGCCGCCGGTTTGCGAATGGTGAGCGGAAGCCGTCAGGATCCATTTGCGGCTGTTGGGGATGGGCTTCGCCTGGAATGAACAGAAGATATCGAGCGACGCGTTTCCCCAGACCGCCGTTGGATTTGTTCCGTCCGGTCTCATGGACCATAGATTCTGGTGAGTAACCGCGTCCCGGTCAATATAGTCCCAGCGCGCGTAAAAGACCTGACCGTCGTGCCCCACGGTTGGGTACCATTCGTTTGTGTCATGCCAGGAAAGCGTCGTAATATTTTCGCCGTCGGCGTTCATTTTGTGAACCGTGTACGTAGTCCAGCGTTCGCCAAATCCCCACCAGAAACACCGGGCGTGTCCTTTTCGTCTGCTTGAAACAAAAATAATTTCCCCGCTCGGCAGATAGGCGGGCATGAGATCTTCATAGTTGCCTCGGGTTAGTTGGCGAAGACCGGTTCCGTCCGAATTGACTTCGTAAATGTGGTAGTATTCGCGATGATCTTCTTCTTTTTCATTCAAATGTTGGGGAATCCAGATTTTGTCCCATGGGAACCGTTTGTTTTCCTCGTCAAGCTCGACCCAGGCGAAGAGGATTTTTTTGCCGTCCCAGGACAAACACGGGTCCGCGATGTTTCCGCCGTCCATCTTTCCTTTGAGGACGTCCTCAAATTCAAGCGACCGTCCGGGTTCTTTCAGAATGCCCAGGGCGGAGCCTCCGCGTTGGGCTCGCCAGCCGAAATACTGCATGACCAGATGATCGTAGGAGGTTGGTTTTCGTTTTACGAAAAGGATTGGTCCGCAGTTTTGAACGATGGGATTCGCAAAAATAAGTTCGCGTTTCCAGATTCGCGTCTGGAAATAGAGCGTTCTCGCCTGTTCGAGAGAGATTTTCTCTGTTCGCGGATAGGTCCATTTCAGACATTCCGATTCCAGGGCGGAGATTTTTTTTTCGATAAGCGTCAGGTATTCCGCGTCTTGCGGCGACAAAATTCCCGTTTCACTTGCGATTCGTTCATGAAGCCGACGCATTCCGACGAGATGGTTTCCCGCGGCGGTTACGAGCCGCGCGGCTTTTTCCCGGGATTCGTTTTCTTTGACGGAGAAGAAATCTCCGTCCGGCGCGTCGTCTCTTTTCCATTCGAGAAGAATCAGGCGCCAGAGGTTAGCGTCCTTTGGAGTTCTGAGACCTTCGTCAACGGCAGTTTTCAGTGAATCGCGCAAAAATTTCAGTTCTTCCAGCGTCTCCGTAACGGGCGCGTCATTTTCTCTTTCTGTGAAATAGGACCATGGCGCGGGCGCGTCGTCTTTTTTTTCGCGAGCCTTTGTTTCGTTTTGCGCAAAGCCGTCGGAAGCGAGAAAATTTTGATCGGGATAAACGATTTCAGGATCCCAGCCCGTCGTATCGCATGTTATGGTTGGACCGGACGCGACGATAAAACGGATCAGATCGCCCGATTTCAGGTTTTTTCGGACGTCGTGTGAAAATCCTTCGCCGTCATTTCCCGCGATACTTTTTTCCCAGACGACAGAGCCGTTCAGTTCGATTTTCGCGTGAATTCCGTCGCCGTCAAGATGGAGTTTTTTCACGTTTCCGCGAATGGAGACTTCGCCGTCTTTAGGAGCGGTGAAAGTCAGTATGGCCGGAGCTCCGTATCCGGGATGAAGCCATCCGTTGCCGACGCGCGTCCAATTTTCGGAGCCAATCCAGAAGTGAGAACCGTACCATTCTTCATTTTCTACGTATTTTAAAGGGGAAAAACATTTGGTTTCATTGTTTCCGGGATTTTCCCAAATG
>CAZWOV010000375.1:0-3204 GCA_964635645.1 uncultured Planctomycetaceae bacterium
TCAAAGGATAACCAAATGTACGTTACCGAAAAAAGTAAAAAAACTATCGACGCATGCCGTTTCTGCTGGATGTGTCGGCATATTTGCCCTATCGGCAACGCGACAGGAATGGAGCGAAATACGGCCCGCGCCCGCGCGTTGGGACTTTCGATGGTCGTTCGCGACGTTGAAAAAATCGACGAAAGCATTGAAAACGTCTACGAGTGCGCTCTTTGCGGAGCATGCACAAAAGAATGCCTCACGGCTTGGGATCCGACTCTCTTCATTACGGAAGCAAAACTCGAAGCCGCAATGAACGGCGTTACCCCCGAGTACATCGAACGGATGCTTGAAAATATCGAGCGTACGGGCAACGCTTACGGCAAAACGGAGATTTGCGCCGCGCTCTCTGAAAACATCGCCGCGCTCCCGGAAAACGCCGACACGGTCTTCTTTCTCGGTAAAAATGCCGTTTATCAGGCGGGAGTTCAGGTCGGCAAAGCGATTGAACTCCTGAAAAAAGCCAATCTTTCTTTCACGGTTCTCGCCGACGAACCCTCAAGCGGTTGGGACCTCTTCTTTCTGGTCGGAGGCGCGGAAGAAACGCGGCAAACGATGAAAGCGTGCGCCGCGGCTTTGAATTCTTTCAAAACCGTGATCGTCTACGACCCAAACGACGCGCGTATGTTCATGCGTCAGTTCAAGGAATGGGGAATCGCTCTCAACGCGGAAGTTAAGACTTTCACCGCCGTCGTTGACGAACTGATCGCCGCCGGAAAACTCGCCCCGAAAAAAAGCGATTCCGTCTTCGCGTTCCAAGATCCCGCTTCGCTCGCCCGCGACCTGGAAGAAACCGTTCCCGCTCGAAAAATCCTGAACGCTTGCGGTTCGACCCTGGAAATGCTCATGAATGGCAAAGATACGAACCTTGCCGGGAATTTACTCATGAGCCGGTACATGCCGGAAGCCATGACGAAAGTGGCCGCTCGACGTTGGGAAGAGGCTCTGCGCGTCGGAATCTCCACTCTGGTTACCGCAAATCCTGACGACTACGTCGCACTGAACGCCGTCAAACCGGAAGGGACCCGCGTTCTCGCGATTGAAGAAGCCGTACTTGAATGCCTTTAAACTTTAAAACAATAAAATCACGCGCCGCTGGTTCTCCGAAAGATTTCCGGCGGCTCAAATTTTGATTTTCAGGAGCATAGTATAAAATGTTAGTTAAATTCAAAGATATTCTGACTATCGCCGAAGAAAAGGCTTTTGCTATCCCGGCTTTCAACTCCTACAATATGGAAACGACCATCGGTTTGATTCAGGCCGCGGAGGAAACAAAGTCGCCGGTTATTATTCAGGCGTATTCGCGGCTTTTCGAATATGGAACCGCATTCTATCTCGCGCCCACTATATTGAAAGCGGCCGAGGAAAGCAAGGTTCCCGTTTGTTTCCACCTTGACCACGGAACGGGACTTCTTCCGGTTATGCGCGCGCTGCGTTACGGCTGCACGGGAATCATGTTCGACCGTTCGTCTCTTTCCTTTGAAGAAAACGCCGCTCAAACCAAACAGGTTGTCGAACTCTGCGCGGCCAGCGGCGTCGCGGTCGAAGGCGAACTTGGACACATCGGAACTACGAAGGAAGACGTGGAGGAATTCGTTTATACCGAAGTGGACGACGCGGTTAAATTTGTCGAACAGACCGGCGTCGCCGCCCTGGCAATCGCCGTTGGAACCGCTCACGGACGATATCGGAAAGCCCCGCAGGTAAACGTTTCGCGTATCGCGGAAGTACGCGCGGCTATTCCCGCCGCCGTCGTTCTCCATGGCGGAAGCGGAATTCCGGACGAACAGGTCCGGGACGCCATCGCGGCAGGCGTTCGAAAAGTTAATTTCGGAACGGACGTGTGTTTCTCTTTCCTCGACAGGGTTTTCGAAACCTCGCGGGATCTGGTCGCCGTCGACGTTTTCATGCGCGGAGCAATCGAAGCCGTGAAAGATTTCGCAGTCGGCAAAATCCAGCTTTTGGGAGCCGATGGAAAAGCCGTTTGAAAACAGGATTCCATTACGAACGTCCCGTTTGCCAATTTGTCGGTAAACGGGTCGCGGTTTCTCAATACTTAAATAAAATTTTATTCGCATTTCTATTTTATGGAGTAATTTATGCCGGAAATCACAGGCATTGGCGCAAACGTTTTCGATACTCTGGTAAAAGCTCCCTTCTTTCCAGCGGAAGACACGAAAAGCTACGTGGACGCCGTCGTCACCAGCGGCGGAGGTCCTGTTGGAACCGGGTTGGTCGCCGCCGCAAAACTTGGAGCGGAAACGGCCGTCGTCGCGATCCTTTCAAACGATTCAGGCGGAATTTTCCTGTTGAATGATTTCAAAAAATACGGAGTGGACACGTCTCTGGTAGAAATTCGCGAAGGCGAATCTTTTTCCGCAACGGTCCTGCTCAACAGCGCTACGGGATCCAGAACATGCCTCTTAAATCGCGGAACGCTGCCGAAACTGACGCTCGAGGAAAAGCATTTGAACGCGATTTGCTCGTCGCGGGTTTTCATGGTTGACGGAAACGAACTGGACGCGGCCGTCGAAGCCGCTCGCGCCGCCCATTCCGCCGGTGTTCGCGTTCTCTACGACGCGGGCGGACTTTATCCCGGCGTGGAACGCCTCTTACCCTTTGTCGACGTCCTGATCCCTTCCGCTGAATTTGCCGTCGGTTTCACAAAAGAAAAAACTCCGGAAGACGCCGCGAAGGCCCTTTTCAAACAGTTTTCTCCTGAAATTGTCGCGGTTACCAACGGCGCGAAAGGAGGAATTCTCTTTGATGGTGATGAAATACGCACCTATCCCGCTTTTCATGTTCAGGTCGCCGACTCGAACGGAGCGGGAGACGTTTTTCACGGCGCTTTCGCCTTCGCAATTACTCAAGGTTGGGATTTTTTCCGTTGCGCGGTATTTTCAAGCGCCGTTTCCGCCCTGAAATGCACAAAAATCGGCGCGCGTTCCGCCGTTCCGTCTCTGGAGGAAGTTCGGCAATTTCTCCGTGCGCGCGGTATTCTGTTTCCCCCAAATTAATGTCGTTCGCAAACCTGATTTCCGTTAATTTTACCGGAAAAAGCGATTCCAGCGCCTTAATCGCCATTAAAATCGCTTTTTTCGGCAAAATTCAAATCTTTTTTTGTTAAAAAAATAATTAATCGGTTAGATTTTAGTTGATATTTTT
>CAZWOV010000376.1:0-3196 GCA_964635645.1 uncultured Planctomycetaceae bacterium
CAAAGCGCGACCAAATCCTTCATTTCCATGATTAACTGCTCCTTGCGGTCTGCCGCGGCTGATTCTGGACGTTCTGCGGTGTGGTTCTGAACGTACTGCGGCGCGGACCGTATTTTGGGTGTGATTTTGAAAAAAAGCGGTCTTTGCTTCCGTTTATTTTCTAAAGACCGAAATAACACATAAAAATCTACCGCTTTATTTTACCATAAATTTGAAAAACGTCAAGGCCTGAGAAACGAATAATCGGGAATGGGGACAGAATAAAACGACATTTATTCCGGAACGTTCCGTTTGCCGGTTTTCCTGGGCGACGATTTTCCGACTGATTTTGAGCGGAAATCGAACGTTGAATAAGCCGCGACGGCGGTCGCGAAACAAATTTCGTCCGACGCAGACTCCGAATTTCGGGGATTGCGTTTGCGGAGTAAGGGCGCGTTCAGAGTCTTTCGATAAGCATTCCGCCGTCAACCATGATTACCTGCCCCGTACTGTATCGCAAGTCGCCGCGAACGAGCATGGCGGCCGCGCGTCCTATGTCGTCGGGAAATCCCCAGCGGTTTTGAAGAACGAGGCCTTCGGCAATCAATTTGTCGTATTTTTCAGTAACGGCGGCCGTCATATCGGTTTTAATGATTCCCGGGCGGATTTCGTAGACGGGAATATCGTATTCCGCTAAACGGACGGCCCAGAGCTTTGTGGCCATGGAAATTCCAGCTTTTGAAATGCAGTATTCGCCTCGGCTCACCGACGCCGCGGTCGAACTGATCGAAGAGGTGTTGACGATTGCAAACGTATCCTTCATTCCGGCTTTTCGCGCCGCGATCATTTTTTGGGCGACTGCCTGCGTCAGAAAAAAAGGTCCCTGAAGGTTAATTTTCATGAGCCATTCGTAATTTTCTTCCGTCATATCCAGAATATCCGCGCGTATCCGGGCGCCGACTCCCGCGTTATTGATCAGGGCGTGAATCATGCCGAACTCGGAGTTAATCGCCTCGAGCGTTTCAGCGCGATCGGCGGCGCGCGAAACGTCGCACTGGAAGTAACGAACTTTCAGAGAGGGATTCTTTTCTTTTCCCAAAGCCGCGATTTCCTCTAACGCTTTGGCAACGTTTTCTTCCGTTCCCGATTTAGAGCCGCAGAGCGCAAGATTCCATCCTTCGGCGATAAGATGTTCGGCGATTCCGCGTCCAATTCCGCGGGCGCCGCCGGTAATGAGAGCGGTTTTCATGAATGGTCTCCTTTTTTAAAAACGATCGACTTCTGAAGAATCAGGCTATTCTACCTCAATTTTACTAAAATGTCAAGCGATGGAAGAATTTTTCCAAAACGTATTTCTATGAGGTGCGGAATGTCGTAGAAAAAACGGGAAAGTAAGTTTTTCAGATCGATTTTTAAGATTCGATTGACAGAATTGAGAGTTTTTGGTAGAATTACGGAAAGTTTTTAAAGGAGTGGAGAGTCGTTTTTTTCCAGAAGGTTTAATTGGGAGGAGATATGAAACGCAAACTGAAAGATTCCCGAATTATTGTCACCGGCGCCAGCAGCGGGATAGGCCGCGCATTGGCCCGTCGAGCCGTTCTGGCGGGAGCGAAAGTCGTCGTATCCGCGCGCCGCGGAGAATTGCTTGAATCCTTAAAAGAGGAAATTTTGTCGGAATGTCCGGCGGGTCGGGTTGAAATCGTCGCGGGGGACGTAACGTCGCAGGAAGTACGCGAATCGATAGTCGCCCGTTGCGTTTCAGCGTTTGGAGGAGTCGATATTCTCGTGAATAACGCGGGTGCAGGCGCTTCCGGGCTTTTTGAAACCAGTAACCCGAAACGTTTGGAACGGGTAATGGCGCTTAATCTGACGGCGCCGGTTGAAATGATCCGTTTATGTTTTCCGCTTATGAAAAATTGGCGTGAAAAAAGAGAAAACGCCGTTCCTCCGATGATAGTCAATCTCAGCTCTATCGTTGGACTTCGCGGGGTAACTCATTTAAGCGAATACTGCGCCGCAAAAGCCGCAGTCCGCGCGTTCAGCGAATCGATTCGGACGGAATTTCATCCGTATG
Source organism: uncultured Planctomycetaceae bacterium (assembly GCA_964635645.1). Classification (GTDB taxonomy): domain Bacteria; phylum Planctomycetota; class Planctomycetia; order Pirellulales; family Thermoguttaceae; genus RGIG3701. Next base: position 2,054 of record CAZWOV010000376.1, read on the forward strand.
GAATCGATATTCTGGTAGTCTGTCCCGGCTCGACGGACACCGGTTTTTTTACGGATTATCTTGAAAATTCCGGCGAACCGACCTGGCCGCATCACAAGCGGGTAACTCCGGAATATGTTGCTGATGAAATCCTTAAAGCCGTTCAAAAAGGGAAATTTGAAATAATACCGTTTTTTCTCGGCCGCGTAATGCACCGAATGAATTTTTTCTTTCCACGTTTGCTTGAGTCGGCAATGGTTCGGTTTAACGAAAAATGAAAGAAACGTCAAGATGAATCAACTCTCTGCAACGGACGTTTAATCAAGGGAACTGCCGTTAATAATTTGTTGTCTATTGAATTGGAAACGCGACAATGAAACAAAATCTGATTAATGAGATTATTCAGGAAATGATACCGTTCCTGAATAACGCGCAGACGGAAAAGTTGCAAACGGTATTGCAGCATACGCTTTTTAACTATGAAATATCGGAAAGCGAAAACAGGCACAACTCCTCGGAACAGAACCTGGTCGAACTGTTTTTATCGGCAAAACAAGTTGAGGGTTGTTCCGAAAAATCTCTTAAGTATTACAGGGTAACCATACAATCAATGCGCAATGAAATCGGGAAACCGATTAAGCGCATACAAACCGACGATATCCGCAATTACCTGACCGAATATCGAACGAAAAAGAACTCAAGCCGGGTAACCATTGATAATATACGCAGAATTTTATCAAGTTTCTTTTCCTGGCTTGAAGATGAAGATTACATATTAAAAAGTCCGGTTAGACGCATTCATAAAGTAAAAACCGCAACCAATATCAAAGAAACCTATTCCGACGAAGAATTAGAACTGATGAGAGATAATTGTACGCAGACCAGAGATTTGGCAATGATTGATATGCTTGCTTCTACCGGAATGAGAGTTGGAGAAATGGTACTGCTAAATAAAGCGGACATCAACTTTAACGAGCGAGAATGTGTTGTTTTTGGTAAAGGTGATAAAGAAAGAGTTGTTTACTTTGATGCCAGAACAAAGATACATTTACAAAATTACTTGAACGGTAGAACAGACAATAACCCTGCTCTGTTTGTAACTTTAAAAGCACCTTACAACAGATTATCAATCGGAGGTATCGAAGTCCGACTTCGTAAATTTGG
>CAZWOV010000377.1:0-3161 GCA_964635645.1 uncultured Planctomycetaceae bacterium
CTCGGACTGGCCAGCGAAAAGCTCCGCCTCCGCGAACACGATCAGGAAGAATTGGCGCACTACAGCGTAGGAACCGCCGACATTGAATACGCTTTCCCATTCCTGCCCGAGGGCGAATACGGCGAATTGGAAGGTATTGCGCATCGCGGCGATTTCGACCTGCGCAGCCACATGGAGGGGAAACTCGTCAACCGCGACGGCAAACTTGAACTTGAACTGAATGAACAGGGCAAACCCAAATACCGCGGTTGCGGAAAAGATCTGTCGTACTTCGACGATCAGACGCGCGAACGCTACATTCCGCACGTCATCGAACCTTCCGCCGGCGCGGACCGCGCGACGCTGGCCTTCCTGTGCGAAGCGTACGACGAGGATGAATGCCCGGACGAAAACGGCAAAATGTCAAAACGCGTCGTTTTGCGTTTCCATCCGCGATTGGCGCCCGTCAAAGCCGCCGTTTTCCCACTCGTAAAAAAAGACGGAATGCCGGAGCTCGCTTCGGAAATTTACGGCGAATTGAAAAAACATTTCGTCGTCTTCTACGATGAAAAAGGCGCCGTTGGCCGCCGTTACCGCCGTCAGGATGAAATTGGAACGCCGTTCTGCATTACTGTCGATAGCCAGACTCTTGAGGACGGAACCGTTACCGTTCGCGATCGCGATACTCTGGAACAGCGGCGCGTCCACAGAGACGACCTGGCCGCTGAAATTTCAAAGAAGATCAATGGATAAACGCAAATTATTCAAAACTTTTTGAAAATCTTTTGAAAAGAGAGTCCGAAGAAAAACAATCTCAAAAACGTTTTTCTTCGGACCGGCGTATTTTCGATAACGGGAATTTTTCTGTAAAAAATTTCTCCGGTTCAGAAAATTGCGCCGTTTTCGAACTCTTTGTTTTGCAATTCTTTCATTTGTTCGTCCAAACGACTTGCTTCGCTTCAATGAAAAAATTCCTTCCAGAGATTCTTATTGACGGCTACAATTTAATTTGCGCGTTGGGTATTCTTCCCGCTCTCAGCTCCCGACAACCGCTTTCAGACGGCAAACTCGCCGAGGGACGGGACGCTCTGTTGAAACTTTTGGCTAACGATCTTTCGGAGGAGCAACGCCGTCGGACGACCGTCGTCTTCGACGCGCCGAAATTATCGAAAATAAATTGCGATTCGTTTCGGAGCCGGGGCATTCAGGTCCTGTTTGCGCAAAATTTCAATACGGCGGACGATTTGATCATCGAAATGATTCTCGCTCAGAAGCGCGAAGCGGATTGGGTCGTCGTTTCCAGCGACCGCCGAATCCAAAATGCGGCCCGGCGAAGAAAAATGAAGTACTTTGACTCCGCCGATTGGTTTTACGACGTCATGGCGGAACCAGTCCCGGTTAAACCGAAACCGGACCAAAAATCCGATTCGAAACCGGATGAAAAACCTGGCGAATTGTCACGGGAAGAACTTTCCTATTGGCTGAAAATTTTTGAGGACGATACGGACTGAATCGTGAACCGGGAATTTTAAAATACTGTTTTTTTCAGAAAAATTCTTTTCCTCCATTGACAAAAACCGCATCCTGAGTAAAATGAAGAGAATATCTGAAGATTACGTTCGTGTTTTTCTGAAGAAAAACGTTCAGGCGGACAAGACGATAGACGCAAAATGAAATTATTTCCGATTTAAAAGAAAGCCCTGGATGATTCAGAACCAATCAATCATTCCGCTTTCTTTCAGTTTACTTCTGATTCCTGAAAATACTTCCATTTCCAGGACTTTGAAAATTTTACCTGTTTAATATGAAATACGCGCTGGGCATTGATTTCGGCGGCGGAGCGAGCAAAGCGACGCTTTTGGCCGAAACTGGAAAAATTATTGCAGTCAATACGGTTGAATATCCTACCTTCTACCCGCAACCAGGTTTTGCCGAACAGAATCCGGAAGACTGGTATGCGGCGGCATGTCGGACCATTGGCGAAATCCTGAACAAATCCGGAATAGACGCCGGCGATATTGCGGCAATCTCGTTCGACGCGGCAACCCATACCGCCGTCCTTACGGATGAAAATTTTCACGTTCTGCGTCCGGCAATTTACTGGACGGATTCCCGAAGCACGGAGGAAGTTCGTTTTTTGCGTGAAAATTTCCAGGATACGATTGAGCGCGAAGTATTTCATACGCCGGATACGATTTGGACGCTCCCTCAACTGCTCTGGGTCCGGAAAAACGAACCGGAAATCTGGCGAAAAACGCGAAAAATCATGTTTGCCAAAGATTTTGTCCGTCGCCGGTTAACTGGAGATTTTGTCACAGACGTAATCGAAGCGCAGGGATCGATGTTTTTCGACTACCGGCGCATGAACTGGTCTGAAACCCTTTGCGGTCTTTTGGGCCTGACTACGGACAGCGCTTTTTTACCCGAACTGGTTCAACCGTCGGATATCGTGGGGAAAGTTACCGCGAAAGCGGCCGCCGAAACCGGACTTCGCGAAGGAACGCCCGTTCTGTGCGGAACTACCGATACGGTCATGGAAGTTTTCGCCTCCGGCGCCGTCGCGAAAGGACAGATGACGATCAAATTAGCAACCGCCGGGAGAATCTGCGTCGTCACGGACTCCCCCTTTCCAAATCCATGTCTGATTAATTATTCCCACGTCGCGCCCGGTTTATGGTACCCCGGAACTGCGACAAAATCCTGCGCCGCGTCGTTTCGCTGGTATCGCGACGTCTTTGGCGGCGAATATCAGTCGTTAGCAGAAGACGCCGCAAAGATTCCGACCGGCTCGGAAGGACTTCTCTATCATCCGTATCTGAACGGCGAACTGACGCCATACGCGGACCCGGCCCTTTGCGGCAGTTTCATCGGCGTTCGGGCAGGGCATACCAAAGCGCACTTTACCCGCGCGGTTTTTGAAGGCGTAGCCATGTCGATGCTTGATTGCCGTAAAGCGTTGGAAAAAATCCATATCCCGCATGAAGAAACTGCGGCGGCTATCGGCGGCGGCGCTCAAAGTCCAATCTGGCGGCAAATTTTAGCCGACGCGCTGGGAATCACTTTGATTCAGAAAGAAAATTCCGATTCTTCTTTTGGTTCAGCCATGATGGCGGGAACGGCCGCTGGATTTTTCGCCTCCTTATCCGAAGCCGTCAACGCTTGCTCCAAAGAGGTTTCCAGAA
>CAZWOV010000378.1:0-3158 GCA_964635645.1 uncultured Planctomycetaceae bacterium
ATCACCGTAAACGACGCGATTATGGCGTTGACGGCAAACATTTCCGCGCGCGTCGGTCAGACGATTAATTTCAAAGACGAGTGGTTTGACGTTTTCAACGACGCGACCCCCGAAAACGATTACCGTCCTGAAGGTTCTCCCGAAATTAAGCCGAACGAACCGATTCCGGCAGGTTTCGGCAATATCCCGGCGGAACCCGCTCCGGCTCCGGCAGACCCCGCTCCGGTTCCAGCAGACCCCGCTCCGGCTCCAGCGGAATAATCTGCCTGAATAAATGAACGAAAGCCGCCGAAGAACATTTTCTCCGGCGACTTTATTTCTAAAACGGCTCTCAATATTCATTTTGAGAGCCGCGTTTTTCTGTCAAATCTCATCGCTTTTCCACGCTTCCGGAAGCGCATTGAGAATATCGGACGCAATCATTCCGCATTCCGTAAAATTTTCAGCGGCTTGATCGCCCGCTTTTCCATGAAGCCAGACGGCCAAACGTACCGCGTCGAACATCGAAATGTTCTTTTTCAACGCCTGGGCGCAAATAGCCGCCGTAACGCCGGTTAAGATGTCGCCGCTTCCTCCGGTTCCCATTCCGGGATTTCCCGTTGTGTTTCTAACCGAAAATTTTCCGTCGGTAATAAGAGATCCGACGCCTTTCAAGACGAGAATCGCATTATTTATCCGGGCAAAAGCGCGCACGTTTTCGCGTTGAATTTCTGGACGGGACGGCGGGGAATCAGGCATGAGACGAGAAAATTCTCCGGGATGCGGAGTGAGGATTCGCACGGCGACATGTTCCGGAAGTTTCCCTTTATTTTGCGAGGAAATTTCTGTCAGAGCGTTCAGCGCGTCCGCGTCAAAAACGGTTGGTATGGGGAGCCGTCTCCAAAGTTCAGGGATAAGGCGGCGAAGGTCTTCCGATTGCCCCAATCCTGGACCGATTGCGCAGACGGAAGCCGTTTGCGACAATGAAAGAATTTGTTCAAGAGCCGTTTGCGAAATTTTTCCATCCGCGGTTTCAGGAAGCGGCGACGTCGTGTATTCCATTCCCAAAACGGCAACCAGCGGAAGAATCCGTTCCGGAACAGCCGTTTTGACCAATCCCGCTCCGGAACGAAGCGCCGCCAAAGAACAGAGGGCGACGGCTCCGGACATCCCAAGCGACCCGCCGACGACCAGAACCGTTCCGAATGTTCCTTTATGCCCGTCGCGCGGCCGCGAACGAAGAAGATGAAGCAGCTTTCCGATTGATTCCATGATCCGCTTTTCCCAAAAATGAATAAAACGTCCGTAATTCCACGTCACCAGTATCTGAAATAAACGCGGAAGAGAGTCGACGATTTTCTGATTACATTTTATCCGAACTTCGATTTTCCGCAAGCAGGGAGGCTTTTTTTTCGCAAAAAAGTTTTTAAAAAATCCCCCGCTCCGTATTAACCTCTCAATAGTAATTTTACCATGTCGCAAAAACTTAAATATTTGTCGGAATTACGGAATTGACATTTAAAATTTTTGAAGTAAAATAATTTTCATGGAAAGAATTGGAGCGCATTCGAACAAATTCAGACGGCGTTTCAGTGACAAATGAAAGCCGAGCTTCAAATTCTGAATTCAACGGAACCGACGGCCGAGGCGCTTTTGCCGCGGCGAGTTTCGACGGCGTTTTGCGCACGGGACTTGCCGCGCGTGAAAAAAACGGTCCGGATTGGATTATTACCACCCGCCTTACCGTTTTCCTAACCCATTCAATTGAACTGCAAGAGGAGTAAATGTTTTCTGGTTCGGATTTCAGTTCACCGTCCCGTTCCTTTTCTTCCGGAAGTCATCCGCGCATTCTTCTGCTAATGGGGACTTCGCATGGTTACGGGCGGGATTTGATTGACGGGGTCGCTCAATATCTTTTCGAAGCGGGATACCGCGCGGATTTTGAGCTTCGCGGACATCTTGAACCGCTCCCGTCATGGGTCCGGAAGTGGAAAGGCAACGGAGTAATCGTTCGCCACGATCGTCCCGAGACATTCCGTATGCTTGACGAAATGGGGGTTCCCTACCTAAAACTGAACTGTCCGGACTGTCCGTCCGACGTCGACGTCGACGAATCGGCTTTAGGACGAATTGCCGTTGGACATTTTCTTGAACGCGGGATACGGAATTTTGCTTTTTTTACGCAGTGCGATCATTACTGGACGCGGCGACGGCGCGACGGTTTTCGAGAAGCGGTAAAAAACGCAGGTTTTGAAAGTTTCGTTTACGAACGCAAAAAATCCGACGCGGCTCCGTTTCAGGCGTGGAACAGCGCGGAAAAAGCGTCGTTTACGAAATGGCTCCGGTCTCTCCCGAAACCGGTAGGAATTCTTGCGTCCTATGATTTTCACGCTCGTCAGGTCCTTGACGTATGCTATCAGGAAAAGATTTCCGTTCCGGGCGAAGTCGCAGTTCTGGGAGTGAATAATGAGGAGTGGTTTTGCCGAATGCAGTTTCCGCCTCTTTCCAGCGTCGTTCAATGCGGTCGAAGAGCAGGCTATGAAGCGGCGCGGCTCCTCTGTGCGAAAATCGAAGGAAAACCGCTTCCGAAATTTCCTCTTCTTTTTCCACCGTCGGGAGTCGCAATGCGCCGTTCGACCGACCTGATTGCAATTGAAGACGAAGACGTGGCATTAGCCCTTCAGATTCTACGCGAAAAAGCCTGTTCGGGTCTGACGATTCCGCAGCTTGTGGAAGAAGTAGGACTTTCCCGCAGAACTCTCGAAAGAAAGTTTCAAAAGTATTTTGGCAGAACGCCCGGGGAAGAATCGATTCGGATTCGAATTCAACGCGCCAAAGAAATCCTTTCCGAGTCGGATCTTCCAATCGGAAACATTGCGCGTCGACTTGGTTTTTGTTCTCATGCGTATTTTAATTCCGTTTTCCGCAAAGAGCTGAACTGTTCGCCAAGCGAATTTCGAGAACGTTTCAGAATTCGTTGAATTTTTCAATATGTTTTTATCAATTTCAAGGAATTTTTATGAATAATTTCCAATCGTCCGTTCTCCACGGAATCATTCCGCCGGTGATTACGCCTCTTTCCGCAAACGATCAACTCGATATTCCAGGACTTGAACGACTTCTGGAACGTATGATTTCCGGAGGGGTTCACGGCGTTTTTCTGCTCGGTTCCACGGGAG
>CAZWOV010000379.1:0-3131 GCA_964635645.1 uncultured Planctomycetaceae bacterium
GGATGGCGGAGAATGCGTTTTATGGGCGGACAGTCTGCTCGTATTTTCGCAAGGTACGCAAATCCAGATGGGTACGGCTGGAGATTAAGGGCTGATTTTCATATCTGCGGCCCGTGCATAGGCGCACCTAACCCCGCTCCAAAAGAAAAACCCCGTAAAATACGGGGTTTCCTGCTTTTTAAATAGCCAAGGCGGGGGTCGAACCCGCACGTCCTCAACGGACAGGGGATTTTAAATCCCCAGCGTCTGCCATTCCGCCACTCGGCCAGAAGATTATTGAAAATCTCCAATTCCAAAGTATAGCGCTTTTTTATTTTCGCGCAACCCCCCCCCGGATAGCTTTTTTACTTTTTTTGTTTTTTTAGATATCGTTCCGGTTCTGACGACGCGGCAAAGTTGACTGCGTTGGCGAAATCCGCGGCGCCCGGCGCGGCGAAAAGCCGTCTATCTATTTAGAAGTTCGGCGTTGAAACTACGGTTTTTGTGAAACTCTAAAATCATTGAGTTTTTGAATGGCTTTTAGAATTCCAGCGGCGTCCAGGCCGGTTTCTTCGAGTTGCTCGGCGCGCGAGGCGTGAGGAATGAAACGATCTTCCATCCCCAATCTCATGACGGGTGGGATTGGAAACCAGTTTTCTATCTGCGCGTCGGCGAGAGCTTCAAGCAGGGCGGACGCCGCGCCTCCCATTCGGCTACCCTCTTCGACCGTCAGTATCCAGGCGGCCCGGCGCGTAAGCGGCAGAAGCGTTTCCAGGTCGAGAGGCTTGATAAATCGCAGATTTACGAGAGCGGTTGAATCGTCGCCCGCCAGCCGGAGCGCGTTGAGCGCTTCGGCTGTTTGAACTCCGCAGGCAACGACGAGTCCGCCGCCGGGAGTTCCTTTTTGGAGAATTTCAGCTTTTCCCCATTCGACGGGTTTTCTGGACACGCCGTCCAGAAGAGGGGTTTGCGTTTTGGAATATCGGATCGAAAAAGGCGCGGGGTGTTTTACGGCCAGTTCAAGGAGCTGTTCCAGATCCTGTCTGTCGCACGGAGCCGTAATCGTAAGATTGGGAAACGGTCGCAGATACGCCAGATCGTAGGCTCCGTGGTGGGTAGGTCCATCGGCTCCCACAAGACCGGCGCGGTCCATGAGAAGAACGACCGGAAGATTTTGAAGCGAAATTTCCTGAAAAATGTGATCGTAAGCTCTTTGCATGAACGTACTGTAGACGTCGACGATTGGCCGAAGCCCCGCTTTGGCCATTCCCGCGGCGAGTACGACCGCATGGGATTCGCAGATTCCAACGTCAAAAAAACGTTCGGGAAAACGTTGGCGGATCTGTTCCAATTTGTTTCCCTGACACATGGCGGCGGTGATGACGACAATTTTCGGGTCAATCTCCATCAGCGCCATGATTTTTCTGCTTGCGAGAACCGTGTAGGAACGGTCTTCTGGAAGTTTTGCGATTGAAATCTGCGTTTCGCAGGGGATATCGCAATTCTTTTTCTCCGTCGAAGGGGCGGACGAGTTGGAACCGGATAAATTTTCAGCGAGGTTAAATCCTTGAATGAGGAGGGGCGAAGGGGCGTGAAATTTTGCCGGATCGTGTTCGGCTGGGGAAAAGCCGTGGCCTTTTCTCGTTAAAACATGAAGGAGGACGGGCCCCTGAAATTGGCTTGTCAAACGCAGAAATTTCTGAAGCTGTCTGATATTATGTCCGTCGACGGGGCCGATATATCGAATACCCATTTCTTCAAAGAGCATTCCGCCGGAAACGCAGGCCTTGAACGCCATTTTCAGATCGTGAAATCTGCTTCTTACCGTTTTCCCGATAAAAGGAATGTTTTGAACCATCTGTTTCATGTCCGCTTTCATTTCCGTGTAGAAAGGGTTCATTCGCAGAGTGTCAAGGTATTGCCCGAAACTTCCGACGCGCGGACAAATAGACATTTTGTTGTCGTTGAGAATGACGGTGATGTTTTTTCGCAGTTCGCCCAGATGATTCAGTCCTTCGAAGACTACGCCGCTTGAAAACGAGCCGTCTCCAATGACGGCGACCGTCCTACGGCGCGGCAAAGAGTCTTCCGCCTCTTCGCCGTGATGAAGAGAAGGGGTGATTGTTTTCAGAAGTTCGTCGCCGCAACACAGTCCGAGAGCGGAGGAGATACTGCATCCGGCGTGTCCGGTCATGAAAAGGTCAAATGGACTTTCCGCAGGGTCGGGATATCCCATCAATCCGCCTTTTGTTCGGATAGTCGCAAAACGATCGGCTCGTCCGGTGAGCAGTTTATGCGGATAAGTCTGGTGTCCGACGTCCCAGACGAGTCTGTCGCGCGAAAAATCAAAAACAGAATGCAGGGCGATCGTCAGTTCCACGACCCCAAGATTTGAGGCAAAATGAGCGGAACGCCGCGCTACGACCGAACAGATTTCCCGCCGGATTTCATCAGCCAACTGGTTCAGCTCGGCAAGCGACAGGGAATTAAGATCCTTTGGCGAATGGATAGTAGAAAGCAAACGCGGCATGGTAAATAATTGAATAAGGGTAAATCGCGAGTAAAATGAATAATGAATAAAGACGTAAACGTCGCCCATATCCATGAACGTAATGTCAGGGGTATGGGCGTTACTCTCTATGCACACTATTTATCCGAGAATTTTCGTTGAGCCGGCGGTCCAAGAATTTCCTCAATCTGAGCTTCGTCAAGCTCTTCGCGAATGACCAGAGCCTGAGCCAGCGCGTCGAGTTTATTTCTGTTTTCCATTAGAAGCGATTCGACCTGCCGGGCGATGTCGTCCAGAATACGAATGACTTCTTCGTCAATGATCTGGGACGTTTTCTCGCTGAAATTACGGAAGAAGGATTTTTCTCTTCCGAGGAAAGGATGCTCGTCGGCAGTGTAGAATGCGGCAGGTCCGATACGCGGACTCATTCCCCACGACGCGACCATTTTCTGCGCGATCCCGGTAGCTCTTTCCAGATCGTTTGCGGCTCCGGCGTTTAATTCGTTAAAGACGAGTTTTTCCGCTTCGCGTCCGCCGAGCATCATCTTTAATTTTGCGCAGATTTCCCGCTGGCTGAACATAAGCCGATCTTCCTGCGGCATGGACATCGTGACCCCCAGAGCCCTTCCCCGCGGGATGACGG
>CAZWOV010000380.1:0-3100 GCA_964635645.1 uncultured Planctomycetaceae bacterium
TCCCTCTCCATGCGCAAATTACGGCGGACACAGTCGTTTCCGAAACGTCAACCGCCTCCGGAATACTTCTTGACGCGGATCGCGTCTATGAAATCGGCGACGGCGCGACCTACTCGCTGACCGGACCCGTCTCCGGAAATTTCACCCTTACGAAAATCGGAACGGGAACTCTGGACCTTCAGGGAACGGGAAACTCCGCGTTGATTATCCGGGAAGGAAACGTTTCCCTCTCTACGCGGAACTCAACGGCCAGATTCGCCAACGGCGTAACGGTCCATTCGGGCGCCACCCTCCGACTTACCGCGAAAGATTCGCTAGGATATTCGCAAATTAACGGCAAATCGCAGCAAATCTACCTTTACGGCGGAACAATGGATAAAATCGCCGACGAAAACGAAACCCTCGGTTACGTTGACGTTCACATGAAAGGCGGAACCATGAAGGCTACCGCCGGTTACTACGACCTTCTGCGACCCGAAACCAGAATCCTCGTTGAAGCGGAAGACGACGCAAGCGCGGAAAATCCGACCGTTTCGACCATTTCCGCCCGACTTCAAGTCCGTACCGAATACATGACGGCGACAAGCGGCGCCGTCGTCGACGTTGCCGAAAACGCACGGCTCAACATGACGGGATATTTCAACGGCGGAAGCTCCGCCCAGAAAGGACTCGTCAAAACAGGAAAAGGAACCCTCTCCCTTTCCGGAGGAACTTCTTCCGGAACGCTCGTTCTGAGGGACGGCCTGACCGTCTTTAATACGGCGGGCTACGGACGGCGCTGGAACGGAAACCTCTTTGTCGAAGAAAACGCAATCCTCCGCACCCTGAAAGACGGGCTTGGCTATAGTCCATCCGGAACGACAAATCTCTATCTTAACGGCGAACTCAACGTTTCAGGAGAAAACGAATCGTTGCGAAACGTAAACGTTTATCTTCAGGGCGGAAAAATCACCGGCTCGTCCATCCATCTGCTTACGAACGCGGACGTATTCCGCGCCATGGCCCTCGATGGAGCGACGGCGGAAAATCCGACCGTCTCGACCGTCTCCAACAAGCTGGTTTTCCGCGAGCATTTAAGAGGAAAACAAGGGCCGACTTTTACCGTTGACCAAAATGCCGTTCTGAAGTTTACCGGAGCGATCGAGACGTGGATGAACGCCCCCGATTCTACCGGATTTCACAAAAACGGATCCGGAAAACTCGTCGTCGCCAACGCCGGAAATTCGCTCGCCATCTTCGACGTCTTTGTCGATGAAGGTTCGTTGGAAATTCAAAATAACGCGCTCAAAACCGTAAACTCGCTCGTTTTTGCGGAAGGAACGCTCTTCGACCAGACCGGAGGAACGCTGACGATTCCAAATCTCTACTTCGGGGGAACCGACAAACTTTCCCTCAATGCGGACGGAACGACCGATTACTCGACGATTCTTGGAAACGTGGAGTTCATGCAGAACGCCCTCTTCGAACTCACGATCGATTCTACCAGTTTTTCACCGGACAAATTCCTGGATTCGGAATTCATACTCATGGCAAGCGACCATGAATTTTCGGGAATTGAAAACGTCGGCCTGGAACTGACCGACGTTTCCCTGGAATTACCCGACGGATATTCCTGGTCCTTTACTCAAATCAACGCCGACGGTAAATTTCTTCTTACGGCGGGCGTCGCGGCGCCGGAACCGGCCGCCTGGCTTCTGACGCTGTGCGGACTACCGGGACTTTTCCTTCTCCGCGCCTCGGTCAGACGCGGAAAAAAACGCGCCGCCTAACGTTTCAAATCTCTGAAAATTCAAAGACCGCGGAATGAAAACTTTCACGGTCTTTTTTTCCGTATTTCCGAAACAGACTGCGGCGCGTCGGGAAATTTGGCGCGTCGGGAAAATCAGTCTTCCGCTCGGGAACCGAACTCACCCTGAAACGACTTCGTCGCCTCTTCAAACTCGCGCAGAGAATCCAACGCTTTCTGCTGAATCGCAGAATCGCCCTCGCGGATTCCCTGAATCTCAAGCCGAACGATCTCCAGACGTTTAGCGATAAAAAATTTAAATCGTTCAAGCTCCTTTTTCTCAAAAGAATAAAGACGTCCTTTCGGAAATTCTTCCAAAAGCCGCTCCATCGCCAGAACGTTCGGCAGAAGCCGTTCTTCAAGGTATTTCAGATATTCTTCGTCCGTAATAGTTTCAACGTCTCGACCGTTCATGAATGTTTGGCGATCCTCAAGCAATTGATTTTCAAATTCGCAGTACTGTTGGACAAACGCACGAAACGGATTGGATTTAGCGTTTTGAACCAGGAACCAGAACGGAACGGTAATCAGAGGAATGAGAATAATCAGAACGACCGCGTTCCGGAAAAGTATCCGGGAACGACGCGGCGAACAAACCGGCGGCGCCGACGCAAGACCAAAGAGGAAACCGCCCAGCGCTCCGCCAAGGTGCGCCCAGTTATTGACCCAGAGAATCAGAAGAAGGAGTAACGCGCCCGGCGCTAAAGACTTCAACTCGCCAATCAACATCTTAAAAATCGGCGCGGGAATTTCTGAACGCCTGCGAAGCAGATAGGCCGCCAGTGCTCCCCAAACGCCGAAAACAGCTCCGGACGCGCCGCACGAAATAATCGGCTCGCGGTACATCGCAAGAGAAAGAAGTCCCCCCGTCAGAATCGAACCAAAGTAAATCAGGAAAAAAAGCGTATGCCCAAAAATTCGCTCGACAAGATTTCCGAATCCGTAAAGCGCGTACAAATTGCAGAAAAGATGAAACAGACCAAGATGAACAAACGCGGACGTTACGATTCGCCAACTCTCTCCTTCGTCTATCGTCAGCGGTGAAAAATCCCCCCCAAATCGAATGAGCGTCTCGTGCTGGGGATACGTGAAACTGCCCGCGTCCGCTACGCACATCAAAACAAAAATCAAAACATTAACGGCAACCAGTCCATACGTCGCCCACGGTCTGTTCATACTACGCCCCAACGCCGCGACGTATTCGGCTCTCACCTCCGCATTATCCGTCCGGCTATCCGTCGTATTCCGCGGTATCTCCGAATTATTTTCTCCCATATCCATTTCTGAAAACTCCCAAAACGCGTCTGGCCGGAC
>CAZWOV010000381.1:0-3071 GCA_964635645.1 uncultured Planctomycetaceae bacterium
CCGAATTCAATGAAATCCCCGACGCCGAGCTTCCTGACAAGGCTCGGGATTTGCGCGTTCTGGCCCGAGCTACTCCGTCGGATAAACTTCGTTTGGTGAAGGCGCTTCATAAGAACGGCGAAGTTGTCGCCATGACCGGGGACGGCGTGAACGACGCTCCGGCGCTCAAATTCGCAGACGTCGGTCTTTCCATGGGAAAATCCGGTACGGAAGTCGCGAAGGAAGCGAGCGATATCGTGCTGGTAGACGATAATTTCAAAAATATTACGACCGGAGTTCTCTGGGGGAGAACGCTTTTTCAAAACATTCAGCGATTCCTTCAGTTTCAGCTTTCCGTAAACGTTGTGGCGCTGCTTTGCGCGGTTCTCGGGCCGTGTATCGGCGTTCCGCTTCCCCTGACCGTGACTCAGCTGCTCTGGATTAATATTATTATGGATACGTTCGCGGCAATCGCCTATTCCATGCAGCCGCCTCGGGAAAGCGTTCTTGAGCAACCGCCGATTCCGCGCGATTCAAGTATCGTTTCGGCTGAAATGCTGATTAATATCCTGTTCGTTAGTTTTTTTCAGACGGGAATGCTTTTCGCCGCTCTTTTCGGAGGCTGGTTTACGACTCCCGGGGACGGTTACAACGCTTCGATTTCCATTTTGAATAAAGATGAATATCTTGATCGGAATATTCAATCGTTGACTATTTTTTTCACGATGCTGGTCATGTTTCAATTTTGGCACAAATTTAATTGCCGTTCCCTTTCCGGACATGAATCGGCGTTTCGTGGAATTTTGAAATGCCGCGTTTTCCTTGGGGTCGTTTTAACAATTACGATCACTCAGATTATTTTGGTTCAGGTCCCGCAGGTCGGTATTTTCTTCCGAACGGTACCGCTTTCGCCGATTCAGTGGCTGGAGATTACCGCGGTCACTTCCAGCGTACTGTTTGTGGGATGGATTGCGAGAAAATTTTCCCTGCTTTTTCAGAATTAGGAGTATGGCGAATCTGTTTGCGGAGGCCGAAAACTTTTTGAGAGATGTTTTTTGATTTGAAAAGAATTTCGGCTGCGCTGTGAAATTTCTCAAGGAGACGTTTGGGGCGGTGAAGACTCGCAAAGTCGAACGCGGTTCCGGACGGTGAAGACTCGCAAAGTCGAGCTCGGTTCAGGGCGGTGAAGACTCGCGAAGACGAACGCGGTTCAGGGCGGTGAAAACGTTGCGGGTGCGCGAATCGTCGGGTTATTCCTGACGATTCGTTTGGAAAATTCGGGAAATACTTGACATTTCAGATTTTCCCGCTAAAATAGAAAAATAATCGTCTTGCGCCCTTTTTTTCAGGGATTTTTCCGCGGGACGCCGGGACGTTTTTCCTTCCAGACAGTTTTTGAGATATTTATTCCCACAATCCGGTTTTTCGGTATTTGGCCGTCCGGATCCAACGTTAAGGAGAACCTGCCTTATGCACGCGCTTGACTGGTTGATGCTCTGTCTTTTTTTTCTGACGCTTATTGGCGTCGGCGTTTTCTCGCTTCTTAAAGTTTTTCAAAGCGGCGATTATTTTGTCGGCGGCGGAAAGTTGCCGTGGTGGATTGGGGGGATCTCTCATCATGTCGGCGGATATTCCGCCGTTATTTTTACCGCCTGGGCAATGTATTCGTACCGGGACGGCTTTTCTGTTTACGTATGGTGGGCTCTTGGATTTGCCGTTTCGTGCATTTTGTGCGGTATCTTCATTGCTCCGCATTGGACGCGGGTACGCGAGACGTACGGGGTCCAGTCCCCGACGGAATATCTTGCCGTTCGGTATGGAACGGGGACGCAACAGATTATCGTCTGGAGCGGCGTTTTGCTTAAACTGCTTGATCTTGCCGGAAAAACGACTGCGATGGCGGTGATTCTTCAGGGATTTGCGGGCGTTCCGCTTCGATACGGCGTGGTGATTACCGGGGTTATCGGCCTTATTTATAATACGTTGGGCGGTTTTTTTGCCAGTACCCGAAACGACGTTTTTCAGTTTCTTGTTCAGCTTGCCGGCGGAATTCTCATGTTTGTTTACGTTCTGAAAGCGCTGGTTACGCAGTGCGGAACAAACTATTTCACGATGTGGAATACGGAAGCGCTTCAGGGACATTTTTCTGCTTTGAGCGACGAATGCAACTGGTTCTTCGCTATTGGTTTCTGGCTCGCCATCTTTTTTGGCTGTTCCGGAGGAAACTGGGGGGCCGGATTGCGTTTCATGGCGGCTCCGAGCGTTTCTCATGCGCGTAAGACCGGTATTCTCTCCGGAATCCTTTATCTGGTTTGGCCGTTGGTTATTTTCGCTCCGATGTGGGCGGCTCCGCTTCTTTTTCCAGGACTTAATCAGAGCGAAATGACTTCTGTTTATACGAAAATGGCGACGACGCTGCTTCCTGCCGGTTTCGTTGGAATTATTCTTGCTTCCATGTTTGCGGCAAGTATTTCTACGATCGCCGGGGACTGCAACGCGGTAGCCAGTGTGATTGCCCGCGATATTGCGCCGCATTTTTCCAGTAAATTCCGCGACGAGCAGGGGCAGACGCCTCTCTGGTTTGCGCGGACCGTCGCGTTTGTTTTTACTTCTCTGACTATTCTGATTGCTTTTTACGGGGAATGGTTCGGCGGAATTGTCGGTTTGGTCGTGAAATGGTTTTCCGGTTTGTTAGGGCCGATATCGGCGCCCTTAATATTCGGTCTTCTTCCATGTTTCAATCGATGCCGTTCTCTGGCCGCTTCGCTTTCGGTAATTTTAGGGATTCTGGCGTTTTTCATCGTCGAATTTGGTTATCCGAACTGTTTTACGCCGGGAGAAGCCGCTCCTATCAGTTCTTCGCTCTTTTATCCGGTTGTGACGAGTGTCGTTGTTTACTGCGTTTTTCTGCTTGGTCCCCCAAAAACAGCGGAAAATGTCCGGCAATCCGTTGATTGAAGGGACGGCTGTTCCGTTGAAAATTTTTTGTTTGAACGCCGTTCGTTTGGGAAAAAGCGTAATTTTGAGAAAAGTTGATCGGGACTCTTGATTTTTTTGTAAGATAGGATAGAATAAAATCAACGGAGGATCCC
>CAZWOV010000382.1:0-3070 GCA_964635645.1 uncultured Planctomycetaceae bacterium
GCGCGCAAATATATGCGGGATCCAAAAGTTCTGGATTGTTCTCAAAAGGATATTTCCAGTGAAACGATCGAGCAGTTTTATTTTACCGTCGATCCTGAATTAAAATTTGATCTTCTTCTGAAACTTTTGGAACGCGAGAAACCTCAGCAGGCGATTATTTTCTGCCGAACCAAACGCGGCGTAGAACGCGTTGCAAATCGTTTGGCAAAGAAAATCGTCGGCGTAGAGGCGATTCACGGGGACCTTCAGCAACGGAGACGCGATCGCGTCATGGCTTCCTTCCGAAGTGGAAAGACCAAATTTCTCGTCGCGACGGACGTTGTTGGCCGCGGGATCGACGTGTCGGGAATTTCGCATATTATCAACTATGATATTCCGAAATTCTGCGACGATTATGTTCACCGCGTCGGTCGAACGGGACGAATGGGACACGAAGGAGTCGCCTTTACGTTTGTCGCGCCCGAAGAGGGTAATGAACTGACGCGGATTGAAATGCGTATTAATCAATTGCTGAAACGGGATGAAATTCCTGGTTTTTCCGGACTTCCGGCGATGACGGCGGTTCCGGCGGAGCTTCCGCATGATGAAGAAGAAAAGAAAGCTCCGAGGCGCAGACGGCGGCTTTAATGTAAACGGGGTTTGCGCGAGGTTTTGGGCGAACCCCTTCGTTCGACTTCTGATTATTGGAGATTAAAAAAATTCATTCAGAAAAACGAGGGAATTCATGGAACATACTGAAAATCCTGTTGAAGAAACGAAAGACGTTTGCGTCGTTGCGATTATCGGCGCCGTCATGGGGCTTACTTCTCCTTTGGCGCTTCTTTCCGACAAGATGCTTTTTCTTCCTGTCAGCGCTCTTCTGGTTCTTCTGACGGGATTTTTGGTCATGGCTTTTCATAAAAAAGCCATGATCGGTCGGCGTTTTGCTTTTTTTAGCCTCTGTCTGACTCTTTTCTGTGGAACTGCCGGTTGGGTTTCCGCCGACGTTTATCGAAAATGCGAGATTAATTCTGCGTGTTATTTTGCCGAGCAATGGTTTGAATTAATGACGACCGGAAGGCAGCTCGAAGCGCTTCAGCTGGAACATACCGCCGTCCAGCGCGCGAAGGGGGTGGGAATTCTCAAACGATATACGACGGACCAGAAATATATCGATTCGTACCGGGTATTTATGGAAAACGACGCGGTAAAATTCATTCTTCGTGAATTTCAGGACGCCGATATCAAGTTTATTCGAATCGAAAATATTTCTTTCAGCCGACGTTTGACTTCATATTTCGTTGTTTTTGAATTGGGAAAAGGCGAAGGAGCAATGCGTAAAACGCGACAATTTAAGATCCAGATTGCCGCGGCAAAAGAGTATTCCAAGAAGGAAGGAGAACCGAATCGTTACGAATGGACGACGCGGTTGATTGAAATCATTTAAGCGTTTTGTTGTTTGCAGAATCGGCGTTCAATATAGAACGTATTTCATAAAATTAACCGGACGTAGGGCGTTTTGCTTTCGTCCGGTTTTTTCATGAATTGGGCGCGGCTCTCTGTTTCGCTTTTTTCATACGCCGCGTTTGGCTTCAAACCAGAAAAGATGCGCTCGAGGAGAATATCCGAAACCGTTTTCCTGCGCCAGATTCTGGACCCAGCGTTCGCGTTCAAGAATTTCATGGAACGTTTTGCCCTGCGGCATTAACAAAATACGTCGTCGTTCAAGATACGGAAAACATTTTAAAAACGCCGATATTTCCTCAAGATCTTCCGTATAATCTACGACAAATTTGATTTGATAGTCGCGGGCGTCGGAAATGAGAGTGTTGAGCGTTTCTGAAATGTCCGTCAATACTGGAGAATTACCTGAATTGCGCATTTTAGGACTGATTGAAATCAGGTCGCAACTCGTCGTTAGCGCGCGCGTTCCAGATGTTTCAATCGTGACGTGGAGTCCGGAGTTTCGCAGATTTTGAACCAGTGGAACGATTTGTGGAAAGAGTAACGGTTCTCCGCCGGTCAGGACCACGCGGGATATTTTTTTAACTTCTATCGGTTCCGGAACGGCATGGAGTTTGGCGTAAACGGAATGTTCCCTTTTCCACATTTCAGAAAGCGGAGGGAAAACGGGATATTGAGCGCTCTGGATGATTTTTTCGACGATGTTTTCCACAGACGTAAACGTTCCGTCCGAAACGTTTTGAGCGTATGCCGTGTCGCAAAATCGACAGCGTAGATGACAGCCTGCCAAACGCAAAAAAATTGAAGGAACGCCCGTCAACCGTCCTTCACCCTGCCACGATGTGAATATTTCTGAAACGGAAAGCATAAGAAAAAATCAAAGTTAAGTTTTCCAAAAAATAGTTGAAACGGTCCGTGAAAATTGGTTTTTCCTGGACCGTTTTTCTGTACCGTTTTGAAATTCTTCGAAAAAAACGCTATTTCGACTCGCAGAGTTCACGAAGAGCCGCAAGAACCAGGAGAACGTCGTCTTTCGTAACCTGATTCCAGTTTGCAAGCTTATGGTTGAGAATAGCGAGTTTGAACATTTCCATCGCTTCGTCAAGGTCGGGCGGTAGCGGCGGCAGGTTTTCGAAAAGACGCAGGGGCGCGACGGATTCGCGCATTTCATTTTCCTGCGTTCTCCAGTCGCAACCGCTTTCTCCGTCGATTGCGGGCGGAACCGCCTCAGGACTCCGGTCCGTATCGTTGAAGTCAAATTTGCCTTCAGAAAAGCCTGCGTTCTGGATTTCGGATTCGCCGTATTCGCCGACTTCTCGAGCCGTATTTGAAACAACGCCGTCGGCTTTAATTTTTCCCATTTGTTCCCGTGTCGGCAACGCCGCGGTTCCATTTTGTCCGGAGAGGGCTTGGGAATCCATTCCTGCGGCAACGTCTTCATCCAGCTCGGAGAGAACGACGTCTTCCTCACGCGGTTTAAGTTCCGGCGGCGCTCCGATTGCTACCCAACGGGCTTTACGCATCGCGGAAACGCTCCAACGATTTTGAGCCGCTCCTTCAAGCCAAAGTTCCGCGTCGTCCCAATCCAGAGCGGCCTGAAAATGACTCCAGTAGAGGCCTTCGTATT
>CAZWOV010000383.1:0-3068 GCA_964635645.1 uncultured Planctomycetaceae bacterium
GTTCAGGAGCTGGAACAGCCTATGGATTTTACGGCGGACGAAAGTCTGAAAATCAAACCGGAAATCCTTGTGTATCCTAAAAATCAACAGGAAGCCCGCGAAAGAGTTCGACTTCGCGTCAAGTACGACATGCTTCTTCTTCAGGTCGACGATCTGAAATCGGAGAAAAAGGAAGCTGAAAAAAAACTCCATCCTGAAAATGAAAAAGCCGCGGCGGAAACGAACGCCGACGGCTCTCAGAAGGAAGAAACCGCAAAAACGCCCGAAGAAAAATATCAGGCCAACAAAGATAAACTCAAAAGACGCTATACCAGTTTCCAGAAACGAATGCAGCAGTTGGACGGCGAAGAGCTGCTTGAACTTTATCTGACGGCGATGACCAACTCCTACGACCCGCACTCCAGCTACATGTCGCCCAGCACTCTCGAAAACTTCGAAATTTCCATGAGTCTTGGACTTCAGGGAATCGGCGCGACTCTTTCATCCGAAGACGGTTACGTTACGGTAAAGCACCTAGTTCCCGGCGGACCGGCTGAAAAAGAAGGATCTCTGAAAGTAAACGATAAGATTTGCGGAGTCGGCCAGAACGACGACGGACCGATTGAAGACGTCGTCGATATGAAACTGGACGACGTCGTCAAAAAAATTCGCGGTAAAGCGAACACGACCGTTCGTCTGGAAGTAATTCCGGCCGACGGATCCGCCAATAAAATCATTCGCATCGTCCGTTCCAACATCGAGTTGAAAGACTCCGAAGCGAAAGGAGTCGTTTTTGAAACCGGTCAGAAACCAGACGGAACGCCTTTCAAAATCGGAGTCATCGACCTGCCCAGTTTCTATCTCGATATGCAGGCCGCCCGCTCCTTCGGCGAGGGAAAAAGCTCAACCCGCGACGTGAAGCGGATTCTGGACGATTTCAACGTTCAGGGCGTAGACGCGGTCGTTCTTGACCTTCGGAACAACGGCGGCGGTTCGCTCCCGGAAGCAATCAGCCTGACGGGACTTTTCATCGACCGCGGCTGCGTCGTGCAGGTTCGCGACTCCCGCGATAAAATTCAATCTCATCAGGACCGAAACGGCGGCGTTGCGTGGAACGGACCGCTGGTCGTCGTAATCAACAAACTGAGCGCAAGCGCAAGCGAAATTCTTGCCGGAGCCATTCAGGACTACGGACGAGGTCTGATCGTCGGCGACCAGACGACGCATGGAAAAGGCACGGTTCAGACGGTCGAATACCTGAATCCCCAACTCCGCGGAGCCATGAACGCGCTCAACTCGGAAAAACTGGGAGCTTTGAAAGTCACCATTCAGCAATTCTACCGACCGCTTGGCGCCAGTACGCAAAATAAAGGAGTCTGCTCCGATATTGAAATTCCGGCGATCACGACCCACATGGACCTTGGAGAAGCCGACCTGGATTACCCCCTCGATTTCCATCAGATCCCCGCGCAGGATATCGCCAAATGGCAATTCGGAGGACCTACCGCCGAAATAATTCAGAAACTCAAAGCGGCTTCGGACAATCGCGTCGCGAAAGATCCGGAATTCCAGAAACTCGCAAAAAAAATCGACTTCTACTGTAAAATCAAGGATCGTGAAACCGTCACGCTCAACATGGAAAAATTCATGGCGGAACGCGCGGACGTTCTTGAAGATGAGGAAGAAGAACTGGAAGAGAAACTCTCGACCGACGCGAATGAAATCAAACGCGATTTCTACATGAACGAAGTTCTGAATATCATGGCGGACTACATTCAGTTGCTCAAAAAGTAACCGTCCGCTTGAACCCTGACGAGGGTCGGAATCCTTTCCGGCCCTTAAAAAATCCTCCTTCCAGACGGCAATTTTTGTTCTCCAATCAAGCGTTGCGGCTTGAGTTTTTGGCAAAATTTGTCCCAAACCAATCCCTCCAATACCTTTCCTCAAACATACCAAACTCCCATGAAAAAACTCGCTTTTTTTTCTGCGTCCTTACTGGCTCTGATTTTTTCAGCTCCGGTATTTTCCGCGACATATTATGTTTCTCCAACTGGAAACGACCAGAACGACGGCCTTTCTCAAAACGCCGCGTGGGCCTCTCTTTCACGCGTAAATTCGGCTGAAATTCAACCGGGCGACCAAATTCTCTGGCAACGCGGCGGAATATGGCGCGGCGTTCTTACGCCGCATTCCGGCAAACCCGGAGCTCCCGTTATTTATGGCGCGTACGGCAAGGGAGAAAAGCCGACGTTTTACGGCTCTGCCGACGCTTCCTGCGAAAAGGACTGGGTTGAAGTCTCGCCAAACGTTTGGGCAACTCGCGAAACCGCTCCGGAAATTCTCGGCGCCGTTGACGGACGCTTTACCGAGCATTGGCGCGTCCACCAGGAAGAAGGCGCCGACGTCGCCCTCGAACAAACGGTCGAGGACGGGCTGAAAAAACTGGATATCAATTTCAAAAACGCCGGAAAAAAACGAAATCATGTCCAACTCTGGGGTCCGGAGGTAAACGCCGCCCAATTTCCGCAATCGATGGTCGTCGAAATGAAAGTCCGCGCCGATCGTCCCTGCGAGATTCCTGGCCCCGCCGTCTCGCTCGACAAAACGCCCTGGACGGAAAAAGCCGTCGCCTCGTCGTTTGAAGCGACGCAAGAATGGCAAACCGCCCAAATCATACTGGAACGAAACGAAAAAGAACTGCCGAAGGAAGGGAATTACCGTTTTGTCTGGCACTGGAGCCTCGGCGGAATGGAAGCCGGAACCCGACTGGAAATTGTTTTCCTCGGTCTCAAGGAAGCCAAAATCGACCGTTCCCTTCACTTCCCGCTTGATATTGGAAACATTATCTTCGACCACGGGAAATTCACAAAATACCACCGTTGCGGAATGAAAAAATGGTCGATGAACGACCTGAAAGCTCCCGGCGACTATTTCTACGACCCGCAAGCCTGCCGCGTTTTCCTCTACTGGGACGAAAATCCCGCAAAAACCTGCGAAAGTATTGAGCTGGCCATTCGGACCAACATCGTGGACCAGAGCAACGTTCACGACGTCGTCTACGAAAACCTTCTCGCCGCATACTGCGCCGC
>CAZWOV010000384.1:0-3067 GCA_964635645.1 uncultured Planctomycetaceae bacterium
CTTGGGAAAACGCTTATGGTGCGGGCGCTTTCCAGAACCCTGTCGCTTGATTTTCAGAGAATTCAGTGTACTCCGGACCTGACTCCCGGCGACATTACGGGGAGCGAGATGTTTCAATGGGGCGACCGCCGGACGACCGCCGACGCCGTTCCGGAAAACGCGTTTGGAGCCGGTTGCGCAGTGAATCCCGTCTCGAATCCGGTAGGAATGACGTTCGTTCACGGGCCGGTTTTTACGAATATATTGCTGGCGGATGAAATGAACCGCACGCCTCCGCGTACCCAATCAGCTCTTCTCGAAGCGATGCAGGAACGTCAGGTAACGGTTGGGAGAACTCGTCATCTTCTTCCAGACCCGTTTTTTGTTCTTGCGACGCAGAATCCGATCGAGCAGGAAGGAACCTATCCTTTACCGGAAGCGCAGCTGGACCGATTCATGTTCAAATCGCGCGTCGAGTACCCGAATCGTCAGGAGGAACTGGATATTCTGCTTCAGACGACGGGAGAATCGTCCCGAGACCTGGAGGCTGTTCTTTCTCGCGAAGAACTTCTGGAGGCAATGCGGTTGGCGCGTCGAATTCCTGTTTCCGGGCCGGCGGCCGGTCTGGCGGTGGATCTTTGTCGCGCTACCCGGCCGACGAACGGGCCAGGCGGAAGAGCGCGGTCGGAAAATGAAAGAGACTCGGATCCGCGGAAACGCGAACTTGAAGATTTTGTCAACGAATACGTGACGTGGGGAGCCGGACCGCGGGCAGGGCAGGCGCTTCTTCTTGGGGCGCGGGCCAGAGCGGCGCTTCTGGGTCGTTTTGCTGTGGAGCGGGAGGATTTGATCGCTTTGGCCCCGTCGGCCCTTCGGCATCGAATCCAGACTCGATTTACCGCCGACGCGGAAGGGATTACTTCCGACGATATCGTCGAGAAAATCTGTTCGGTTCTGGCGCGTCGATGAACGGCAAACGGCACGCTGGACGATATTGAAGAAAATTCGGATGGTAAACCTCCAAAATTACTTTTGGGCGGCTTGACAAAATACGGCGGAACGAGTAAAATTGATTTGAGCTGAAAATTCCCTCCTTTCCTGTTGCGCGAGGTTTTTATGAAAAGTTCCCCGATTCGTTTTTTATCTGGTTTTTGTCCCGGGTTTCTCCTTTGCGGAATTTTCATGTTCTTTATGGCGGAGACGGCCCGCGGAGGCGAGAAATTTACGGCGGGTTTAGAGCGCTACCGCGAAAGTTACGTTGAAAAACTTAACGCTCTGGCGGACGAGGCGGAAAAAAACGGTTTCGAGACGAAAGCCGAAATGATTCGAAACTGGGGTAAACCGACGGCTAACGCGGACGAAATTTGCGTTAGTCCTCTTCCGAAAGAGTTTTGGGAACGGGAAGAAGATTTTCTTCCGGAAGTAAAAAAAACGTCCGGCGCGAAAAAAAACAGTTCAGGTAAAGGCGGAAATTCCCAAAAGGCTAAAGCGGGAACGAAGAAAGTCGGGGAGTTGCCTGACGGCAAGCGGATTCCAGACGGCAAGAGCCCCAAAAACACTCTTTCCAGTCGAAAAAAGACGAAATCCGGGGACACGGAAGCGGATTTTGAGAAGAGGTTTCGGCAATTGCGGATGATAGCGTCGAACGATTACCTTCGTTTTGCCAAAAAAGCCGTTTCGAACGATCGCGTTTCTTTAGGCTTTGCTCTCTTAATGCAGTCGCTTCATGAAAATCCGGACAATTCCGGCGCGCGCAAAATTCTTGGCTACCAGAAAACCAAATACGGTTGGGAGACGGAGTTTGAAGCGATGAAGCGGAAATCCGGCTGCGTTTGGCACGATCGGTTCGGCTGGATTCCTAAAAATTTTGTCAAAAAATATGAAGAGGGAAAACGTTTTTTCAATGGACAGTGGGTTTCCGCCGAACAGGACGCGCAGTTTCACTCTGCGATTGAAAGCGGGTGGACGATTGAAACGGGACATTTTCAGATTACGACGGACGCAAGTCTTGAAGAAGGCGTCCAGATCGGGCGGGAGCTTGAAAATTTTTGCCGCGTATGGAAACAGCTTTTTCTGAACTATTACGCGACGGAACCGCAGATTAAGGCGCTGTTTGCGAAAGAGGCCGCGAAATTTACGACCGTCCCGAAACATCGCGTTTGTCTTTTTAAATCTCATGAAGAATACCGGGAATATCTCGCGAAACATAATATGCTGGTTCCGGGGTCCGTCGGCGTCTACGTAAGTCAAAACGGGCAGGGCGTTTCGTGTTTTGTGGCGGGTGAAGAAGATCTTGAGACGATGTTTCACGAAGTAACGCACCAGCTGTTCGCGGAAAGTTGCCGGACGAATCCTGAAAATGGAAATTCGCAGAATTATTGGGTAATTGAGGCTGCGGCGACGTTTATGGAATCTTATCACGACGCAAAAGACGGGACCCTTGCCGTTGGCGGATTTAATCACGACCGCGTCCGCGCCGCGCGGATTTACTTTAATAATTCCAAAAAATTTATGCCGTTTGAGGATTTCGTTCGGGTAAATCGTTCCGCATGGCAGAATTCGGCCCAGGCGGGACTTTTTTACGCTCAGGCCTGCGGCATGGCCCATTTCCTCGTCTTTTTTGACGGCGGTAAATATCGCGACGCCTTTGGAAAGATTCTTTTTGACGTCTATTCCGGAAGAGATTCGATTGACACGACGGCAAAACATACCGGCGTTTCCTATGAAACGTTGAACAGGGAGGACTCGGAATATATTTCGAAGAATGCGGAGGAAGTCGCCGCCTCCATGATTAGAGACTGACGCGGGAAGGCTTTGAAAAATGTCGCGGAATGGAAACGAGAGGTGAAGATTGAGTCGGAAAACAAAACGCGTCCAGTCTGGATTTTTTATCGACGTCGGGTCGACGGAAACTATTTTTGCTAGGACGCGTTTTGTTGAATTTCAGCCTTTCGTTCCGTTGCTTGCCGCTTTTAGTCTTGGAATTGTTGCCGACGAGTTTGGGGGATCCGGCGAGGAAATCAAATTTTCCTTTTCGCCCGTCCTCTGGGGGTGGCTTTCCCTGTTGCTGTTTTCGAGCGTTGCGTTT
>CAZWOV010000385.1:0-3028 GCA_964635645.1 uncultured Planctomycetaceae bacterium
ACCCTCGAGCAGTTTTTGTTCGAGCTTTTTAATGTGCGCGGTATTCTCGTCCAGGAATTTTAGGTTTTTATCAAGCGCAACGGCCATGCCTACGATCGACGCCGTATTCTCGGTTCCCGCCCGCAATCCGGATTCCTGTTTGCCTCCGCTGATCAGGGAGCTGATTTTCGTTCCGTTTTTTATGTACAAAAAGCCGACGCCTTTGGGGCCGTTAAATTTGTGGGCGGACGCGGACAACATATCGACTCCGAGCGATTTCACGTCGATACGCAAATGTCCGACGGCCTGCACCGCGTCGGTATGGAAAACGGCGCCCTTTGAATGAGCGATACTGCACAACGTCCGAATATCCTGAATGGAGCCGATTTCATTGTTTGCAAACATGATAGACGCCAGCCGGGTTTTGTCGGTAATGCATTCGGAAAACAATTGGGGAGAAACTTCTCCCAGAGAGTTTACGGGAAGATAGAGTACGGGATATCCCAGTTTTTCGAGGTCCGAACAGGCGTGAAGAACGGCGTGATGTTCAATTGCCGACGTAATCGTAGCGCGTTTGAACGGATCGGAAAAAGCGCCGCCTTTAATGGCCCAGTTATCGCTTTCGGTTCCTCCGGAAGTAAAATAGATTTCTTCCGGCGAAGCGCCGATACGCTCGGCAATGGTTTCTCGGGAGGTTTTTAAGGCTTTTTTGGCCGTTCGCGCAAACGAATAGGGCTGAGACGCGTTGCCGTAGTCCGTCGTGAAGAAAGGTTTCATCGCCTCGAAAGCGTCCATATCTAATTGCGTCGTCGCCGCGTTGTCGGCGTAAACAGTTTTTTTCATTTCTTCCGGGTTCTCCGTACGGGCGGCTTTAACTCGCGCGGCGTTTCAGCGCGGCCGCAGTCTTTATGAAAATAATTTGCAGCCTTCTTCTTTGAACTCTTCGATTTTATCGAGGAGTTCGCCGACGGTGCAGCCAAGATACTCCGCAAGGCAGTCGAGACAGTAAAAATTTTTAACGTTCTTTCCCAGAAGTTTCCGGTTTATGCCGACGGCGTTTTTATCAAGGCGCTCTTTTCCGCACGCGACGCAATTATTCTTCATAGGGGATCTCCTTTATCGAGAAAGCAGGAACGTCCTTTCCCTTAAATTCTTTGTCCAGAATACCGAGCTGTCTCTTGATGATTTTGCGCATACGAACGGCTGGACGAAGACAGTATCGCAGGAATTCCATCGGGTTGATATCGCGCGCGCTTCTGACATTTGGAAAGAGGAGCTTCAGATATGCGGCGGTAATTCTTTTAACGGCTTCGGTATCGCGAGCGTCCGCCTTGTCGGGAACTTCCACTATCTGATCGACGGCGGCCCGGTACGAGACGTCGCTCCGAAGTTCGTGCAGAATGGAGCAGAGATATTCCGAGTTCAACGCCCAGCCGGAAAGTTTCAGACCGTCGTTCATTCGGGGAATATCCCACCCTTTGATGAAGCCGTGAATTCGATCCGCCAGTGCGCTTTCCTGAAACAGCGCCGGAAGTTCGGAGAACATGTTCTGGTACTCGTCCATATTGTCCTGAGCGATATTGCCCAGAAAGATAACGCCGGCGTCGGACTTGCCTTCGTATCCGCCGACGTTAAACTGACCGTATTCCATGTAGCCCTGCATAATGGATCTCATCTCGTTGACGTCGCCGAACTGAACCAGTTTCACCTCGTCGATGGCGACAAAGTCGCGACCGGCAATAAACCCCGGCGTCTTTCTTAGCGTATCGTAAAACATTTTGGCTCTTGTGACTTTTCCGCCGTCGACGAGCAGGCCGTACTTGCTTACGTGTCCAAAAACGTATGATTTCCCGGTGCCTTTAGGCGCAAGCTCTATCAAGTTAAGCCGTTTCTCGACAAAAGGCAGAATGCGCGTCAGCATGGCGAGTTTCTGCTCTTCGTTTTCGTATCCCGACGCGTTGTAGTCTATTGCTCCAAGCAGAACGTCGATCCACTCGGATATTGCGAATTCATTTCGAACGTCCTTGAAGTACTCCAAATCAATGGCGTACGGACAGAAATTCGTGAACCCGGTAAGCTTAATTTTACCGGGAATCCGGAGCTTTGCCGCGTCGTCAGGCGGACGATATCCCAATTCGACGACGCCCCAAATTTCCCGTCCGCTCGCAAGCTCGCCCCGGCAACGCTCCCACGTCGGAGCGTCGATCATCGTTTCCTTATTGGTCAGTCCGAAATCGGGCAGAGAAAAAGAAATTTCGCCCGTCTTAACGCTGATATCGACGGAAATTCTCGTAAGGAGCTTAACGCGCTCGGCGTCGTTGATGATTCTGTCTTTAACGCTTATCCATTCTTCCCTGTTTGGAAGATACGCGCGGATAAAATCGGTAAGTTCCTCAACGTCAAGATTACCCTCGTCGTCGGCGAATTTTTTTAATAACCAGTCCCTCAAAAACGAAGGAAGTCCCAAAGCCGAAAAAAAACTGCTTTTCTTCAGATCCTTGTAGACGACCATGTCGTCGAAACAGTCCCTTAATTTTTCGATCACCGCTACCTCTCCTTAAAGTATGTTTTTTTCGCTTCCGCTTTCTTTTTTAACGATCAGCGGCAAAGAATCGGCGATTTTATTTCCGCAGTCAAATACGTTCACCGCGTATTCTTTCGCTCGGCGAATGTCGGGCATTTCCACCGTATAGAAATTACCGACGTCGGACCCGGAGCCGGATTTGGCGCCGTATGCGCGGCCGTCAATCTCGACGCTTACCTTCGTTAATTTCTGCGTAGCGAAAATCTTAACGGCCGCTTTTTTGCGGAAACTTACGCGGATTTCAGGGGTTCCGGTGAAAGTTGCCGCGGCGTCGACCGGCATTAACCGGATCTCAACGGGACGGTTCAGGGGCGTTATCTCAATGATCGGAACGACGACTTCTTCCAACGTCGCTCCGCCGTGAACCTCTACGTTGGCTTTTCTGCCGCCTTGAAACCGATCGTAGTTTGCCAGGGCCCAGAAATCATCCGCGTCGGCGGCTTTGCCGGGGCGCGCGTCAATCTC
>CAZWOV010000386.1:0-3020 GCA_964635645.1 uncultured Planctomycetaceae bacterium
CAGAATGTTCAGATTTGGGGACCGACGCCGGGAAGTATGCCGTTGGGAGAACTGGTTTCAGACATGGAGTATGTTTGGGAAGACGCGAGTATCTACCGTTACGACAGTCGCCCGGCGGTTGTCGTGGGCGCCGATTCCTACGGCGTTTCGTGGATGAGGCTGATCAAGGACGTTCGCGAGAAAATAGAAGCGATAGAATTGCCCGAGGGATATTCTTTTGAATGGGGCGGACAGTTTTACGAGTCGAATAAATCCACGGACGACGTGCTTGCGTCTTTGCCTCTGGCGTGCGTTTTGATGCTGATTATCGTCGTGGCTCTGTTTAACGATCTGCGCCAGCCGCTGATTATTGTTCTGACGGTTCCGCTGGCGATGATTGGGATTACGACGGGACTTCTGCTGCTTGGAAAATCATTCGGATTCATGGCGCTTCTCGGCGTTATGTCTCTTTTGGGTATGATTATCCGAAACGGGGTAGTGCTGATGGATCAAATAGACGAGGAACTGACCAAGGGCGGTTCCCGATTTGACGCGGTACTCGACGCTTCGGTTGAACGAATGCGTCCGGTCGTAGTCGCCGCCGCTACCGTGGTGGTCGGGATGATTCCGCTTTTGCGCGATCCGATGTTTGACGCGATGGCAACCGCCATGATGTTCGGTTTGATTTTCTCGACGGGCCTGACGCTTTTCATCGTTCCGGTTCTTTATTCAGTTTTCTTTGGGATTCGAAAGGGAAATTAGAATAAATCGGTCCTGAAAAGCGTGTTTTACGCGGTTGAAGTTTCTGCCGTCAGGAAAATTTTTTTGATTTTAAATTGAAGATTAAAAAAGGAGACTCGCCAATGAAAAACCGTTTTCAGATATGGTTCTGTTTTCTGGCAATTTTCATCTCTTGCGTACCTGCGCGAGCGGAAGAGAAGCCGTTAATGAAAGAGTCCGGGGATATTTTTCCGCGTGAAACTTTTGGAAAACAATTGGGACCGGCGCAGGTTTGGAGCTTTTCGGACGGCGAGTTGCCCGCGAAGGTGAAACTGCGGAAATTCGCGAAGATTCGCGAGGGGCAGGGATTGGTTCCGACCGCCTTGAATCTGGATTCTGAAGCGGGTGTTTGGGCGAGTTCTTCCGAAGAGTTTGAGCTTCCCGAGGCGTTTTTCTGGGAAGCGGAGATTTCGCCGGGGCTCGTCTGGGAGGATCCGGAAACGTTGGAAATGGCCGCGAAGCGTCGTGAAAGCGTGATTTGGGACAGTATGTACATTACGTACGTGACGGATCCCGAGGACGCGCGATGTCATCGCGGATTTCAAGTCGCAATGACCGACTGCGGATCCGGTTTCTGGCAACCTGTTCTTTACGTCGGATTTGGACGGGTAACCGATTGCGTACGGGGCCCGCGCGTTGCGGTGAAGCCGGGAGAATTTGTCCGGCTGGGGTTTTTCTTTGACGCCAATCGATCCGTCGTCTGGTATTTTGAAGGCGAGGAATTGCGCGCGACGCTTTCGACTCCCGGTCCCGTTGCGTCGGCAAGGTACGCGCCGACTATTGGAGATCGTTACGGATCGAATTTCTGTCCTTTTAACGGCGCCGTAAAGCGCGTGGCCATTACGCCGTACGAACGTCGTCCAATCGGGATTTCCTTTGCCGGTCGCAGCGCGTTTGCGCGCGGCGAAAAGAACGCGAACGTTACGACGCGAATTGAAAATTTCTCGGCGGAGAGTATTCAGGACGTGCGCATTGAGATTGTTCAGAAAAAAATGAATGAATCGGAAGAGATTTCTCTCGTCGCGCGAGTTTTTTCGAAAATAGACGCGGGAACGGCGGCGGAAGTCGTTTGTCCGGTCGAGACTTGCGTAAAGCCCGGTCGGTATTCTGTGGAGGTTCGGCTTTCCGGGCGTAAATCCGACGGCTCGGAGACTGTATCGCGGCAGGAATTGAACGTTGGCGTCGGTCCGGTTTTCGCAGATCGTTTTCCCGCGTTGATCTGGATGTTCAATAATCGTCCGTACGGTGAAGTCATGGATTTTGGATTCACGCATGGACTGGTTGGTTTTGGGTACGGTTCCGCGTTGGAAAAACTGCCAAATCAGACGAGTTCTGCGTTCGAGCAACTGGACAGAGCCTTGACGGAAGGTTTTCGCCTTGTGAAAACGGTTACTCCGACCTACCCCAAAGGGAAGAAGGAGGAAGATTTTCTGCGTTTTGACCGAAGCGGAAATCGTCGGATCAACTCGAAGGGAAAAGGGAATCCGGAGGTTTCGGACCCGATTCTTCAAGATTTGATGCGCGAAACGGCCCGACTGAACGCGGAGACCTTCGGCGCTCATCCTGCGTTTGCCGGGATTCTTCCTAATTCGGAACGGCGCGACGGAACGTTTCCTTCATTCCGTACGGAAATGAATCTCTATCGGGCGGAAACGGGAAGAGATGTTCCGGTTGAGGTTACGCATAGTATTGCGCCGCGGGATTATGCGCCGAAACGTTTTCCCGACGGGATTGTTCCCGACGACGATCCGTTGCTGAACTACTATCGGTGGTTCTGGTCGGGCGGCGACGGTTGGCCGCGGATTAATTCCGCGGCGGCGCAGGAGTACCGAAAATTTGCCGGACGGTACCGAGACGGTTCGGAAATGCAGCAAGCGCGTCCATTTTTCAGTTTCTACGATCCTGCCGTCCGCGTTCCTCCAAAGTGGGGTTCCGGCGGGGACGTCGACGTTTTGAGTCAGTGGGTTTACGCTTATCCGGAGCCGATAAACGTGGCGGGACCGACGGAGGAGCTTTTTGCCATGGCTTCCGGAACGGGACAGGACGTCATGATCATGACGCAAATAATCTGTTACCGTTCGCAGATTGCGCCGAAGGAAGTTTCCGTTAAACCGGTTCCGGAATGGGTAAAGGAAAAACCGGACGCGGACTTTCCGACAATTCCGCCGGATACGCTTCAGGAAGCCGTATGGGCGATGCTTGCCAAGCCGGTTCAGGGAATCATGTTCCACGGATACGCCTGCATTGCGGAGACCGGAGCG
>CAZWOV010000387.1:0-3011 GCA_964635645.1 uncultured Planctomycetaceae bacterium
TCAATCCGATTCGGAAATTTGGCGAGCCACTCCGGAGCGGGTTCCCAATTCTTTGAATAGTAAAAATCATCGTTCATGAAATGATTCTGAGTTCTGATTCTCCCCCTGGCGTCCGGAATCTGCCAAAGCAAAACGCAACCTTTTTTCCGGCAATCTTCTTCTGTCGCCCAGAGCGGACTGAACACCTGGGGACGGTCTTTTCCGTAAATAGCGACGGCGTCGCACGGCCAGTCGTCACCGCGAAGATACGGAAGAGGGGAATGAAAACGTTCTTCCCACAGACGCGAAACTTCCGCCGCCAACTCCTTGCCGGGATAGTATCTTCTGGAAACCTCGCCGCGAAAAACGGGAGAGAAATAAACGAAAATAAAAGCGCTCGCTCCCCAAAGAACCATCCCGCTCGTCAAAATTTGAATACTTCGTCGGAAAGCGGTAAAATCATCGCGCACTTCCGCGGCGGCGTACGCCAGAAATATCGGAAGAATCGGCCAGACCTGGGAAGCGTTTACCGGCGCTACGCGCTTCTGATTGACGATTAAGATACCTGCGATAAACAGTAAAGGGAAAACGAGCATAAACGTCAAAAACTGATTTTTGAAATCCTTGCCCCAAACATGCCGACGATTCCATTTCCAGGCAAAGCCAAGCTCCGGAAGAAGAACAAGCGCAAGCGGAAGAACCACCGGCAACTGCCCGAACGCGAAATAAAACAGCCATTTCCAACAGGAAGTTTCCCGCTGGGAAAGACTCCATTCCGCATAGGCAATCATGGAAAAACGACTTTTCAGAAGCCAGAGCAGGAGTGGGATAAAGAGCAGAAAACAAACTCCCGTCGCGACGTAAGGCCCCGGATTACGCCAGTATTTTCTCACGTCGGGGTTCACAAACATAAACGCCACAATCGCAAAGACGGTGAGAAACATTGAAAATTCACAGTAGATTCCCCCGGCAAGAACCGCCCCCGTCCCCGCCCAGTACTGCAACCGGTTGGTTTGAAACGCCCTGAAGACCAGATAAAGAGCCAACAGAGTAAACGCTTCAAGGAAAGCGCTGTTATTGTAATTCGTACTTTCGTAAGTGAAAAAATAATAGACAAGCAGCGAAAGAGCGGAAAGCGTCGCCATCCGATAGGAAAGAAATTCGCAGGCAAGGCGCCGAACGCTCCAGACGGCAATCAAAACCGCAATCTGCGCCGCCAGGTAGGGCGCGAAATCAGCTCCGCCGGTAATTTGAGAGAGAATTTCCAGGACCCAGGAATTAAAAGCTCCGTGACGATGCGTCGCAACTACCCATTGACGTCCGATAATCGTCAATTCGACGGTATCCGAACGATAAAAAGGCATAAAAACCGGAACGGCAAAAGACCAGAAAAGAAAGTGAACCGAAACCAGAAACCAAAAGATTTGGTCAAGTTTTTTTTTATCTTCTCGATCGGAAGAGGTTGCGGGAACAAACATAATCTCAATAAAAGCGAAAAGTGGAAAGTGGAAATCATAAAACGCTTCCAGTATAGAAAATTATCCATTTTCTGTCAAGACGCGTTTTATGTTTTCCTCGCTTTTTTATTTTTTCCCGCGCATTTTTTCAGGAAAAATTTTGAAAGTAAATTTCCTAAAATTCACGCGCGCGTTCAACCAGCGTCCGAAATTCCTTTCTGGATTCTGAATCGCCGACGGCGGGAGCGATCAACTCAAGGACGGAGTCAAAATTACTTTTTCCGGTATTTTCACTTTCCTGAAGCAGCATTCCGAAAAGAGCCGCGCCCGCGGCAAACTGAAAATTTTCAGAAGGAACTTCGGAATCCTTTTCCGGATCGAAAAAGACCGGGAACGTCCGGAGCGCGCTTTCCGCATTCCCCGGTTTCTTCCATCGCAGTTTCACAAACATCCACTCCGACGCCGCGCCAGCCTCGGCGTTCTCGGCGGGATTCGCCGCAGAGGCGTTTTTTTCCGAATGACCGTCCTCCGCGTTCGTTTCCGACGCGGTTGCTTCGGAGGCGTACCGCGGTTTGTCCACAAAATCGTTCGGAATCTCGACGCCCTGCGGAACCAGTTCGTAAAGCGCGATAACAGAATGTCCCGCTCCAATCTCGCCGGAGTCCTTTCGGTCGTTATGGAAATCGCCGTCCGCCATCTTGCGTTTTTCGTAGCCGATCAGCCGATACGCGGCCACGGGCGCCGGATTGAATTCTATTTGCACTTTCACATCCTTTGCAATCGTAACCATGGAGCCCGCGAGGTTGTCGGCCAAAACGCGTTTAGCTTCCGCGCGCGAATCGACGTAAGCGTAATTTCCATTACCGTGAGAGGCAAGCATTTTCATTCGATCGTCGCGAAAACCGCCCATTCCAAAACCAAGGACCGTCAAAAACACGCCGCTTTTCGCTTCGCGTTCAATCAGGCTCTGAAGCTGGGCGTTATCAGTCGTTCCCACGTTGAAATCGCCGTCCGAGCACAGAATAATCCGATTTACGGCTTCCGCGTCAAAATTCTTTCGGGCAAGGGCGTAAGCCTGCTGAATACCTTCGCCGCCGGCGGTAGCGCCGCTCGCCTCAAGCGCAAGAATCGTTTTCTCTATTTTTTCCTTTTCCGCGCCGGAAGTCGGTTCAAGACAAATCTTCGTTCCGCTTGCGTACGTAACGATTGAAACCCGGTCTTCGCCGTTCAAGCCGTCCAGCAACTTCAGCATTCCGTCCTTCACCAACGGAAGTCGGTTCCACGCCGCCATGGAGCCGGAAACGTCCAAAAGAAATACCAGATTCAGCTTGGGACGTTTTTCGGGCGGAATCTCACACCCCTTAAGCGCAACCATCGCCATAAACAAACCGTCGCGCCACGGATGTTTCTTAATCTCAACATACGTCTCAAACGGACATTCCGCGCCCTCTTCCGGACCTTTAAAACCATATTTGAAATAATTAATAAATTCTTCAACCCGTACCGACTCCGGCGGAGGAAGCCGCTTCAAATCCATTAAAAAACGGCGCTTTTGAGTAAAAGACGCGGAGTCTA